>MEFT01000021.1:8732-21764 GCA_001725215.1 Clostridium sp. SCN 57-10 | reverse complement strand
GTTGAGCACGCCGGTGATGCGCGTGCGCGTCGTCTGCGGTTTGTTCGATACGATGGCCACCTTTTCCCCGATGAGGGCGTTAACCAGCGTGCTTTTGCCGACGTTCGGCCGTCCGACGACCGAGAAAATTCCTGCTTTTGTAATGTTCATATTTGTTCCTTTCATCGCGGGCGGCATACTCCCCCGCCATTGTGTCGTTAATTATACGCGCGGCAGTCCGAGCCGCCGCAGTATTTCTTCCTCACGGGCGCGCATCGCGCGCTTTTCTTCGCCCTCATCCTCATGATCGTATCCCGCCAGATGAAGCACGGAATGCACGGTGAGATACGCGCATTCGCGCGCAAAGCCGTGCCCCAGCTCTTCTCCCTGCTCCCGTGCGCGCTCGACGTTGATGAGCATATCGCCGAGAGGCACAAACCCGCTTTCGGGGTCGCGCTCACTTGCCAAATTTCCGTCATACGCGCCGCGGTAAAAATGAAGCATAGGGAACGACAAAACGTCGGTCGGCCTGTCCTTTGCACGGAAGCGGGCATTGGCCTCGCGGATTTCATCGTCGTCAACAAGCGTTACCTCAACGAGCGCGCCGAACGGAAGCGCAAGCGCCGCAAGCGCCGCGTGGGCGGCGCGGCGGATGAGCCGCTCTGCCTCGCGGTCGCGCAGCGCACGCCGGCCGCGGATACAAACCTTATCTCTTAACACGCCTGTCCGCCTTTCGCTTCGCCTCATGCACGACACGCTCTTCGTCATACTTCGCATAGGCCTTGATGATGCGCGCCACCAGCTCGTGGCGCACGACGTCTTTATGGTCAAGCATGCAGACACCTACGCCCTCGACGTGCTTGAGCACCTGCAGCACCTGCCGCAGGCCGCTTACCTTGCCGTCCGGCAGATCGATCTGCGTGATGTCGCCCGTGATGACCGCCCTGGAGCCGAAGCCGATGCGCGTTAAAAACATTTTCATCTGTTCCGGCGTTGTATTCTGCGCCTCGTCGAGAATGATGAACGCGTCGTCAAGCGTGCGGCCGCGCATATAGGCAAGCGGCGCGATTTCGATGTTGCCGCGCTCGAGATAGCGGTGATAGCTCTCCGGGCCCATCATGTCAAACATCGCGTCATACAGCGGGCGCAGATAAGGATCCACCTTGTTCTGCAAATCGCCGGGCAAAAAGCCCAGTTTTTCACCCGCCTCGACGGCGGGGCGCGTTAAAATGATGCGGTTGATCTCTTTACGACGAAAGGCGGCGACGGCGCACGCCACGGCAAGATAGGTCTTGCCCGTGCCCGCAGGGCCGACGCCGAGCGTCACCGTCTGCTTTGCGATTTCGTCCACATATTTCTGCTGGCCGACCGTCTTGGCCTTAATGGGCTTGCCACGCACCGTAACGCAGATAACGCCCTTTCCCATCTGCTCGATCTGGTCTTCATGCCCCTCCCGCACGAGCGACATGACATACTGCACGCTCTGCGACGTGACCTGCTCTCCACGTGCCGCGAGCGTCAAAAGCGCTTCGACGGCCGAAACGGCGCGCTGCGCATTTTCCGGCTCGCCGCTGATCTTCAGCTCGGTATCGCGGTTGATGATTTTAACGCCGTATTCCTTCTCCAGCAGCTTGATGTTTTCATCCAGCGCGCCAAATAGGTTGATGAGCTGTTCGATGCGCTCCACGTTAATGATTCGTTCCGTCATTCGTTCCTCCAAGGGGTTTTTGCACCCCGCAGCTTTCAATACATTCAGCGTGCAGCGTGCCGTAAAGGCGACCCTCTCCCTCGCTCCACACATAATTTTCTTTTACGATGCGCGCCTGTTCGCCGATCGTGCGCGCAAGCGATGCGTGCATACGCTGACGCAGCGTGTCGGCCAGCGCCTTCGTATCGATTTCCGCCTCGCGCGGCTGCGTTTCATACAGCGTTTCAACCGTCAGATAAAAGGGCAGGCGCACCCCGGCGCTTTTGCCGAGCTGCTTGCGCTCTATTACGGTATCATAGCATGAAAACGGTTCTTTTTCAATATTATACAGCGCGAATGTACGCCCAAACGCCGAAACAGCGTATCTTTTTTTGGTCTTTCCCGTCCGTTCGAACACCGTTCGGTCAAGCGGAACGAACCAGCGCAGCGTATGGCGCGTGCGCAGGCTTATGTTGGCCGCCGCGTGGGTATACCACACCGTGCCCTGCTGACTGACGATTTCGCCGTGTACCAGCACGTCGCCGGGCAGCACAGCCGAGCCGACGCGCACCGTCGTCAGTCCGTCAAGCACCTGCATGCTTTCCACGATGCCCGTTTTGTCAGCCACCACATCGCACGGCACGTCGTCGGCAACCCGTTCGGGCGTAACACGCCGCTCGTGCACAAGTACGTCGACATGCGTGCCGCTTACCGTAATGGTCAAATAGGAAAGACGCGCGTCAAGCGTCAGCACCTCAAGGCGGATGCGGTCGGGATTGATACCGCGCACCGGCGCGCCGGGGCGCACGCCGAACTCGGCCAGCGCCGCCGCAATCTCTCGCTCCGTCACGCGTTCGCACCCGGTGATTTCAACGGTCCAGATATACGAGCTGAGCACGATAAGCAGCACGGCGCACAGCGCGACTGATAGCAGCAGCGCGACGCGACGCCTTGCGCGCCGCCAGAGAAACGGGCCGCCGCTTTTTTTGACGACGCGCACCGCGCAAAATTCGCGCCGCGCGTGGCTGCGCAGGCGGCGGAAATCACGCGCGTAGACCGTCATCAGCATGGTGTCCGCGCCGGTGCGCTCCGCGTCGCGAAACAGGATTTCATCGCGGGCGCACGCGTTGAGAAACCGCTCGGTCGACGCGCCGCGCACACGGATGCGCACCGTGCCGCGCAGCGCCCAAAGTGAACCGACGTACATATTATCCCCCGCTTTTTCGTTTTTCAAAGACGATCGATTCAATCTCCCCCGCCACGGAAAGCTCCGTCGCATTCATCGCGCACAGCCTAAGACCGCTGCCGTCGATGCACACGACGGTGTCGCGCGCCGCAATGCAAATGCGCGTGTCGTTGTATTCTAAAATCCCGTGATGCCGCTCAAACAGAATGCGGCGGTCGCCGTCCAGCTCGATATGCGGCATATCGTATACGACGTAGGCGGGCAGTTCGAGCTCGAGCGCCGTATCGCGCACGATTTCGCGCAGCGTGCGCCTCGGCTGTTTGTTTGTCACGGCATAACCCCCGTTTATCAAAACATATATTTCTCTCATATATATAATGACCGGGAGGCACGATTATGATTTCACACCGTGTATCGCGATGGCTGCTTGCGCTCGCCGTTGTCGCTTTTGCGGCTGGACTTGTTTTTTTCACGCAGCAGACGGCGCAGGCCGCGTCGGACGCCGTACGCCTGTGCGGCACCGTGCTCATCCCCTCGCTCTTTCCGTTTTTCGTCGTTTCTTCGGTCACCGTTCAGACCGGGCTGGCAAGCCGAGCGGGGCGTATGCTGCAAAAGCCCATGTCTCGCCTGTTCGGCGTTCCGGGTGTGTGCGCCTCTGCCTATCTGCTTGGACTGATTGGCGGCTACCCCGTCGGCGCACGCTGCGCCGTTTCGCTTTATGAGCAGCGCGCCTGCTCACGGCGCGACGCCGAGCGGCTGCTCGCTTTTTGCAACAACTCCGGTCCCGCGTTCATCCTGGGCGCCGTCGGCACCATGATGCTCGGCTCGCCCAAAATCGGCATTCTGCTCTACGGCGTGCACGTCGTTTCGTCGCTGCTTGTCGGGCTTACCATGCGCCTGTTCCGGCGCGACTGCGCGTGCGAACGCCAGACACTGCGCGAGCGCGCACCCGTACCGCTGCGCGAGGCGTTTACCTCCGCCGTCACCACCTCGTTCTCGGGGATGCTCAATGTGTGTGCGTTTGTCATTTTTTTTGCCGTCGCCATCGAGCTGCTGGGTGCCTCCGGCATTCTTCCGCTGCTTGCCCGGCCACTGACGCTTGCGGGGCTGTCGTCCGACAGCGCGAGCGGGCTGCTCTCCGGCTTGCTTGAGGTGACGAGCGGCATTTCCACCCTTGCCGCATCTTCGTGCGGCGGCGTGCTGCGGCTTGCAGGCACGGCGTTGCTGCTCGGCTGGGCCGGCCTTTCGGTTCACTGCCAGGTGCTCAACCTCATCGGAGAAAGCGGGCTTTCCGTCACGCCCTATCTGCTGGGCAAAGCGCTGCACGGTGTGTTTTCCTGCGCGATCGTCCGGGGTATGGCCGCAGTGTTTCCCGCCGCCGTTTCCGTGTTTGATTTTGCCACACCCACTCCGATTTTTTATCCCGTGGCCAATCTACGGGGGTACTTGCTTGCAACGCTGTGTCTCTGCGCGTTTTACGCTCTTGTTCTGGGCGTACTTTGGTATTGTAGCAAGCCGAAAAATGTTGTATAATGGGCGTATACCGATTAAAGGGGGTATGCCTATGCTGTTTGACAAAAACGTGGAGCGCATCTGCGCCTTTTGCCGCCACTCCTGCGATTTTGACGACCGCAATGTACTCTGCTGTAAAAAAGGGCCTGTGCCCCACCGCCACTCGTGCCGGCGCTTTCGCTATGACCCCCTGCGCCGCCGCCCCGCGCCCGCGGCTCCCTTAAAAAAATCTCTGCCGGACGAGGCATTCTGCCTGTAGCATCCGCTGATTCAAAAAAGCATCGCCCTATCGGGCGATGCTTTTTTTATTAGTTTTGGGTTGTTTATCCTTTGCGGAGGCGTTTTCGTTCTTGGCAGGATCGGGCAAATCAAGCGCACCGCCCGCAATCGCCCACAGATAGAGCGAGGCAACCGATCCATACGGTGAATAGCGCTTGCTGTAACTTGCAAAGGCCGCTTTGTCAATCTGTTTGCGCCGATAGAGCATGCGCATACCGCGCACGATGGCGAGATCACCGTAGCTGACGATATCGGGCCGCTCCATGGAAAACAGCATCAGCATCTCCGCCGTCCATGTGCCGATGCCGTCAAACGAGCGCAGGCGAGCGCACACTTCCTCATCGTCGAGCGACGGAAGTACCGCGAGATCAAACTCCCCTTCGCAGACGCGCCGAGCTGCCTTTTCAATATTTTGTGCCTTGCGCATGCTCATGCCACAGCGCTGAATGGCTTCTGCGCCCAAGGCGCATACGCGTTCGGGCGTCACCTCGCCGCCGCACAGCGCTTCAAAGCGGGCATATACCGTGCGGTAGGCCGACGCGGAAATCTGCTGGCTGATCATCGAGCTGACGAGCGAGCGAAACAGATCGTGGTCGACCTCGCGTTCAATCATGCCGATCTGCTCGATCGCCCACGCAAGGCGCTTGTCACGCTTTTTAAGATGGGAAAGCGCCGCTTCATCGTAACGAAAAACCTCCATCACGCTACGCCTCCCCCTTGAGCACAACCTCGGGCATCAGCTCGCTCCAGATCACATGAAGCATGTGGTCAAACTGATCGACCTCCTCGGGGGGAAAACGGTCGCGGATACGCTGCATCACTGCAAGGATATAATCGTAGGTGATGCCGTAGTAATCCATATATTTTTTTGTCACCTCAAGGTGAAATTCACGCCGATCCTCAAGCGAACGCACGCGCCGCACATACCCCTTCTTGACGAGGCTGTTGATCTTATATACCGCGTTGGGCGCGGAAATCTGTGCAAACGCCGCGAACTCGTTGATCGTCGGGCGGCCGAGCGCATAAATCACCTCAACACAGAATGTCTCGACGGCAGACAGGCTGGCCTCGCGCGATTCAAAACGGCTGAACACCTTCGCGTAGAGCCGCAGCTTGAACTTTGTGTAAACATTGGTAAAATTCGTCTCCAGCAACCTAAACCGCCACCTTTCTTCCATTATTGTAGCAAACGGCGGGGTGAAAAGCAATGTCAGCTTACCACAAATGAAAGCTCCGCCTGCGCGGCAACCTTTCCGTTTACCTTAGCAACCGCCGTGCCGAAGCCTGCCGCGTCACGAAAGGTCATTTCGCCGCAATACAGCTCGAGCACGTCGCCCGGTACGACCTGCCGCCGAAAGCGCGCGAACTTAACGCCACCGAACAGAGCCGTTTTGCCGCGGTTTTCCGGCATGGACAAAATGGCGACCGCACCCGTCTGCGCCAGTGCCTCCAAAATAAGCACGCCGGGCATCACGGGATGTCCCGGAAAATGTCCTACGAAATGCGCCTCGTTTGCCGAAACGCATTTGATACCCCTTGCCCACTCGCCGGGCACGAAGTCGACGATTTTGTCAACGAGAAGAAATGGATAACGATGAGGAATGATTTCATGAATCTGAACGATGTCAAGCTCCATGATTACACCTTTCTGAGTACGAGCGCCGCGTTATGCCCGCCAAAGCCGAGCGAACTGGACAGCGCATACGCAATCTCACACGCACGGCCGACGTTAGGCACGATGTCAAGGCCGCACTGCGCATCGGGCACGCGGTAACCGACGGTGGGCGGCAGAAAGCCGTCTGCCAGCGCGTATGCCGTCAAAATCGCCTCAACGGCACCCGAAGCGCCGAGCAGATGCCCCGTCATCGACTTGGTGGACGACATGGCAAGCTTTTCGGCGTGCTCGCCGAACGCACCACGCACCGCCGCCGTTTCGGCGCGGTCGTTCATCGGCGTCGACGTACCGTGCGCGTTGATGTAGCCAATCTCTTCGGGTGTGATGTCCGCGTCGCGCAGCGCCGCCGTCATACACGCCGCCGCGCCCGCGCCGTCTTCGGGCGGTGCGGTGATATGGTGCGCGTCGCACGTCGCGGCAAAGCCGACGACTTCGCCGAGGATGACAGCGCCACGCGCTGCGGCATGTTCATATTCCTCCAGCACCAGAATGCCCGCGCCCTCTCCCATGACAAAGCCGCTGCGCTCCGCGTCAAACGGAATCGACGCGCGCGCGGGGTCTTGCGACTCGCACAGCGCCTGCATCGCCGTAAATCCGCCGATGCCGAGCGGCGTGATGGACGCTTCAGTACCGCCGCACAGCATCACGTCGGCATAGCCGTCGCGAATGGCGCGGAAGCTTTCACCGATGGCGTTGGCGCCCGATGCGCACGCCGTGACGACCGATGTGCAGCTTCCGTGGAAGCCGAACTCGATGGCGATGACGCCCGCCGCCATGTTGGAAATCGCCATCGGGATGAAGAAGGGCGACACGCGGTCAAACCCCTTGGCGAGCCCGCGCGTATGCTCCTGCTCGATGGTATCAAGCCCGCCGATGCCGCTTGAGACGTTAACACCGCAGCGCGACGCGTCCTCGCTCGCCATGTCGAGCGCGCTCTGCGCCATCGCTTCGCGCGCCGCGATGAGAGCGAGCTGCGTAAAGCGGCTCATTTTGCGCGCTTCGCGCTTGTCGATATAATCTTCCACGTTGAGCTGCTTGAGCTCGGCGGCAAGCTTAACCTTGTGCGCTGAAGTGTCAAAGCGCGTAATAGGTGCGATGCCGCATTCGCCCGCCTTGGCCGCTTTCCACGTCTGCGCGGCGCTGTTGCCGATGGGCGTCAGCGCGCCCATGCCGGTGATGACCACTCGTCTTTTCATGCTGTCTCCTTACCGCATCGCCATGCCGCCGTCGACCGACAGCACCTGTCCTGTGATATACGCCGCTCGCTCGTCTGCCAAAAACGCGACGGCGTGCGCCACATCCTCCGCCGTGCCGAGCCGCGCCTGAGGAATGTCAGCCGCCAAGCGCTTTACCGCCTCTTCCGGCAGAGATGCCGTCATATCGGTTTGAATGAAGCCGGGCGCGACGGCGTTGACCGTAATACCGCGCGTCGCCAGCTCGCGGGCGACCGACTTGGTGAAGCCGATGAGCCCCGCCTTGCTCGCCGCGTAATTCGCCTGCCCCGCGTTGCCCGAAAGCCCCACGACGCTTGCGATGCTTATGATGCGCCCGTACCGCGCGCGCATCATCGTGCGTGTGACGGCCTGCGTCATGTAATACGCACCGCGCAGGTTGGTGTCGATGACGGCCGACCATTCGTCGTCCGTCATGCGCAGCAGCAGATTGTCGCGCGTGATGCCTGCATTGTTAACCAAAATGTCAATGCCGCCGAACTGCTCGAGCGCCGTTGCGACGAGCGTTTCACAATCTTGCTTTTGCGCAACGTCGCCGCGCACCGCGATGGCGCGCGTGCCGAGGTTTACGCACGCCTCCGCCGTTTCACGCGCCGCCTGCTCGCTGCCCGCGTAGCCGACGACGATGTTTGCACCCGTTTTTGCAAGCTCGAGACAGATGGCGCGGCCGATGCCGCGGCTGCCTCCGGTCACGATTGCCGTTTTCATGCTCTTTCCTCCTTCAGCGCGGACAGCGCTGCCGCAAGGCTTGCACAGTCCTCGACCGCGACGGCACGCATCGCCGGCTCGGTTTTCTTCACAAATCCGCTGAGCACCCTGCCCGGTCCGATTTCGACAACGGTGTCAACGCCGCATTGCGCGAGGTATCTCACCGTGTCCTCAAAATAAACGCCCGATTGCACCTGCCGCTCAAGCAGCGCGGCAATCGTCTCCCCCTCGCCGAGCGGGCGCGCCGTGCAGTTGAAAATGACGGGCACCGACGGCGCGCCGAATTGCGTCTCGCGGAATTTTTCGCGCAGCGCGTCGCCCGCGGGGCGCATGAGTGACGTGTGAAACGGCCCGCTGACGGCGAGCTGCATGCATCTGCGTGCGCCACGCGCAAGCGCGAGGCGCGCCGCCTCGTCGACCGCCGCCGCGTCGCCGCCGATGACAAGCTGCCCAGGGCAGTTGTAATTGGCGATTTCGGCCACGCCGAGTGCCGACGCCTGCGCGCAGCATTCGGCAAGAGCCTCGCGCCCAAGCTGCAGCACGGCGGTCATACCGCACGGCCTGCCGCGCACTGCCTGCGCCATCTGTTCGGCGCGAAAGCTCACCAACTCGATGGCGGTGCGCGCATCCCACACGTCCGCGGCGTGCAGCGCGGAATATTCGCCAAGCGACAGTCCCGCGGCAAAATCGGGCGTCACTCCGCGCTCGCGCAATGCAGCCGTTACTCCCGCCGCAAACGCAACCATGATGGGCTGCGTGTTGCGCGTGTCAGAAAGCTCCGACTCGCCGCCCTCAAACGCGAGCGTGCGCAGGCGCTCGGGCAGCAGGTCGAACACGGCGCGGAAAGCGGGCTCCGCCTCATATAGATCGCACCCCATACCGACCCGCTGGCTGCCCTGCCCCGCGTATAAAAAAGCAAGCTTCATGCATTCCTCCAGGCTTTCATCCATTCGTCGATCAGCGTTTTCACCGGCACGATGGCGCGCGCCTTTCCTGCGCCCGAGCCGCAAAAAAACAGGCCCTCTTCCACATTGCCGCGTACCGCTTCAATCAGCGCGTGCGTGATACAATAGCGGGTTTCGGCAGGCTTGCACGGCGTCAGGCAGTTGATGCACCGCCTAGGCGCGATGCGTCCTTCACGCGCAAGCCGCGCGAGGAGCGGCGTGCGCAGCGCGCGACCCGGCATGCCCACGGGACTGTCTACCAGACAGATGTCCTGCGGCTCGGCGCGCAGAAACACCTCTTTATAAGCCTGAGACGCGTCGCATTCCTCCGTTGTGATGAACGGCGTGGCAATCTGCGCGCCCGCCGCTCCTTCCTCAGTATAGCGACGCATGTCCGTGCCCGATGCGACGCTGCCCGCCACAAAAACCGGGATGCCGCCAAACGGTGCAAGCGCCTCCCGCACCTCGGCAAGCAGCGCTGAAAGCGGCTTTGCCGTGCGTGTTTCCAGCTCCTGTCGTGTGAAGCCGAGGTGTCCGCCCGCGTCCGCCCCCTCAAGCACGACAAAGTCGGGCAGGCGGCAGTATCTCTTTTGCCACATGCGGCAGATCGCCGACGCGGCGCGCCCTCCAGACACGACGGGTGCGAGCAGCACGTTTTTCCCCTCGGCAAGCGCGGGAAGATCAAGCGGAAGCCCTGCGCCCGAAATAATCGCGTCGACGCCCGCAGCGATAGCCGTTTGAACTGCGGCGACATAGTCTGCCGTGGCGACCATGGCGTTGATCGCAACCAGTCCCGCGCCACGCGCAAGTTCCTTTGCTTTTTTGACTTCCTCCGTCAGCGCGCGGCGGTTTGCCTCACGCGGATTCGTCCAGAAATCGAGTTCGTGGTAGCCGGGGTTAGCCGTTGAGATGACGCCCATCGCACCGGCGCGCGCCACATGTCCCGCAAGGTTGCCGAGCGAAA
Source organism: Clostridium sp. SCN 57-10 (assembly GCA_001725215.1). GTDB lineage: Bacteria > Bacillota > Clostridia > Oscillospirales > Butyricicoccaceae > SCN-57-10. The sequence continues at coordinate 11,598 of MEFT01000021.1, read as the reverse complement.
CGCCGATGCCCATACCACCCTGAATGAGCGGAAGCGCCAGTGTTTTTTTGCCGATCTGCATGCTATTCCTCCGTCAGCGCGCGCAGGCGTGCAGAGCTTACGCGCATCATATCCTCAAAAATGACGCGCAGTGGGCGGATTTCGTCACACAGCCCAGCGACCTGCCCCGCCATGACCGAGCCGGTCTGCGTGTCGCCCTCGGTTACAGCACGGCGCAGCGAGCCAAGCGTATATTTTTCTAGCTCCATCTTATCGGCCCCCGCCTTTTCAAGGCGGATATATTCGCGCGCCATTCTATTTTTCAAAATACGCACCGGTGTGCCCGCGATGCGGCCCGTTACCGTCGTGTCGTTGTCGCCCGCGTGAATGATTGCGTTTTTATAGTTTTCGTGCACGGGGCATTCCTCCGACACGAGCAGGCAGGTGCCCACCTGCGCGCCGCACGCGCCGAGCGCGAACGCCGCGAGCAGCTGCTCGCCCGTCGCAATGCCGCCCGCCGCGACGACGGGGATGGACAACGCGCGCACCATCTGCGGCACAAGCGCCATCGTCGTCGCCTCGCCGATGTGGCCGCCCGCCTCGCACCCCTCGGCGATGACGCCGTCTGCCCCCTGTTGCGCAAGACGGCGCGCCATGACGACCGACGATACCACGGGGAACACCAAGATGCCCGCGCGCTTCCAGCGCTCGAGATACGCGGCGGGGCTGCCCGCTCCCGTCGTGACGACGGGCACGCCCTCCTCGACGACGACATCCGCCATTTTGTCCGCCTCGGGGTTCATCAGCATGATATTGACGCCGAACGGCTTCACGGTTTTCGCCTTGCAGGCACGGATATGCGTACGCAGCAGATCTGCCGTCATGCCGCCTGCGCCGATCAGGCCGAGCGCGCCCGCGTTTGACACGGCGGCGGCAAATTCGCCCGTCGCGATATTGGCCATGCCGCCCTGAATGATCGGGAACTCGGTTCCCAAGAGCGTGTTGAGCCGCATAAAAATTCCTCCTGTCAACTAAAAGGTAAGCAGCATTGCGCCGTAGGTAAGCCCTGCGCCGAAGCCGGCGCACACCACCGTTTTACCCGGCGTCAGCAGTCCCTCATCCCGCATTTCGCTGAGCGCAAGCGGGATGCTTGCCGCAGAGGTGTTGCCGTAGCGCTGCAAATTAAGGTAAAACCGGTCGGCGTCAACACCCAACCTGCGCGCCGCCTGCTCGATAATACGCGCGTTTGCCTGATGGCACACGATATGATGAACGTCGTCAAGCGTTTTGCCGCTCTTTGACAGCACGCTCTGGATGCACTGCGGCACAATGACGGTAGCGAAGCGGTAAACCTCGCTGCCATCCATGCGGATGCCGCGCTCGATGGGGCAGTAAAGCACAGTCTCATCCGGCCTGCCGCCGCCGCTGAAGCAAAACGGATGGTCGGGCGAAAGGCGCACGACGGCGGCACCCGCGCCGTCGCCGAACAGCACGCAGGTGCTGCGGTCGGTCATATCCGCCATGCGCGAAATGATTTCGCTGCCGATGACAAGGGCATACTCCCCGCCATGCGCCGCCAGCAGGCCATGCGCCGCCGTCAGCGCGTACACAAAGCCGGTGCACCCGCCGTTCATGTCGAACGCGACGGTGTGCTCGGGCAGCGCGAGCATCTGCGCGACACGGCTCGCCGTCGCCGGCGCCCACAGGTCGGGCGTAAACGTCGCGACGACGCAAAATGCGATGTCGTTTTTATCAATGCCCGCGCATTCAATCGCGCGCGTGGCGGCACGCGACGCAAGTGACGCGTTGCTCTCGTCCTCCGCCGCAAAGCGGCGCTCGCGTATGCCGGTGCGCGATACGATCCATTCGTCGCTTGTATCGACCGTGCGCGCAAGCTCGTCGTTCGTTACGACACGGTCGGGCACCGCGTGCCCCAGTCCCAGAATTTGCAGTCCGTTCATAGCGTTTCCTTTCCGTTTCCGATGGCACGCAGCTTTTTATAGCGATTTTTAACAAGCGTCGCGCCGCTTTGCCCGTCAAGCGCGGCCATATGACGTACAAGCGCCGCGTCGACCGCCGCAAAGATGGCAGCATGGTCGGTGTGCGCGCCGCCCTGCGGTTCTGGGATGATTTCATCGACGACGCCGAGCGCCTGCAGGTCGTGCGCCGTGAGCTTCATCAGCTCGGCGGCCTGCGATGCGCGAGACGCGTCCTTCCATAAAATACTGGCAAAGCCCTCGGGCGAAAGCACCGAAAACACGGCGTTTTCCAGCATCAGAATACGGTTTGCCACCCCGATGGCAAGCGCGCCGCCGCTGCCGCCCTCCCCGGTGACCACCGTAATCACGGGCACCGTCAGGCGACTCATCACGGCAAGGCAGCGCGCGATGGCTTCGCCCTGTCCGCGCGCCTCCGCCTCAAGGCCGGGATAGGCACCCGGCGTGTCGATCAGCGTGATGATCGGGCGTCCGAATTTCTGCGCCTGCAGCATAAGCCGCTCCGCCTTGCGGTAGCCTTCCGGATTGGGCATTGCGAAGCGGACGCACAGGTTCTCCTCCAGCGTTCTGCCCTTGCGGTGTCCGATCACCGTGACGGCGCACCCCTTATAAAAAGCGGGGCCGCCGAGGATGCTAGCATCCTCGCCCTGCCGTCTGTCGCCCGCCATCGGGAAAAAGTCGGTGAACAGCGCGGCAATATAGTCGTTTACATTCGGTCTGCCCGCGTGCCGCGCAAGCGCTACGCGCTGCGCCGCCGTAGGCGTCTGGTTTGCTCCGATGTTCATTTACCCGTCCTCCCGTGCAGCCTGAGCAGCAGCTCTACCGTGTACCGCAGCGTGTGGCGCGGCACGATGGCATCGACAAATCCATGTTCGAGTAGATATTCGGCC
>MEFT01000021.1:0-8723 GCA_001725215.1 Clostridium sp. SCN 57-10 | reverse complement strand
GCCTGCCCGATGGTCTGCTCGATGACGCGCGGTCCCGCGAAGCCGATGAGAGCGCCCGGCTCGGCGAGGATCACGTCGCCCAGGCTGGCGAAGCTCGCCGTCACACCCCCCGTCGTCGGATGGGTGAGCACCGAGAGGTAAAAAAGCCCCGCGGCGGAGTGGCGCTCAAGCGCCGCCGCCGTCTTTGCCATTTGAAAGAGCGACAGAATGCCCTCTTGCATACGCGCGCCGCCCGACGCGCTACAGATCACAATGGGCAGCTTTGCACGCGTTGCGTGCTCGGTCGCGCGCGTAATTTTCTCGCCGACGGCCGCGCCCATGCTTCCCATGAGAAATCGGCTGTCAAGCACGCAGACCACCGCCTTGCAGCCGTCAATTTTGCCCTCCGCCGTGACGACCGCCTCATGTAAGCCGGTGGTGCGGCGCAGCGACGCAAGCTTGTTGTCATAGCCAGGAAAGGCAAGCGGATTGCCGCCCGTCAGGCGGCGGTTGAGCTCGCGGTATACGCCGCCGTCAAACAAAAGCTTGAGGCGGAACGCGGCGGTGATGCTGTGGTGATACCCGCAGGCGGGGCAGACGAAGAGCGCTTCTTCCAGCGCGCGCTTGGCGATTGGCTGCCCGCACGAGGGACATGCCTCCGCCGTATCGTCGGGCTCCACAGGCTTGCCCGCCCTGCTGCGCAGCGCTCCTAGCGCGCTTAAAAAATCTTTTTTCTTGCGAAACGGGTTCATTCGTTACCTCGCGCAGTTCTGTGCGCCGCCAAAAGCTCATCAAGGTGCGCCTCGATGAAGCCGGTATCGTATTCTCCGCTTAGAAACGCGGGATGGTGCATCACCAAATACTGCAGCGGCAGCGTGGTGGATACGCCCTCGATCACCGTTTCCTCCAGCGCGCGCCGCATGCGGCGCACGGCCTCAAGCCGCGTGTCGCCGCGCACGATGATTTTGGCGATCATGGAGTCGTAAAACGGGCTGATTTCGTATCCGTTGTAAAGAGCGGAGTCGACACGCACGCCGAAGCCCGCGGGAAAATGCAAAAAACTGACGGTGCCCTGCTCGGGCTGAAACGCCTTTTCGGGGTTTTCGGCGTTGATGCGGCACTCGATGACGTGCCCGTCAAGCCGCACATCGTCCTGTGTGAACGACAACGGCAATCCTGAGGCGACGCGCAGCTGCTCGCGCACAATGTCGATGCCCGTCAAAAGTTCGGTGACGGGATGCTCGACCTGAATACGTGTGTTCATCTCAATGAAATAATAGTGCCCGTCGCGGTCGAGCACAAACTCGACGGTGCCCGCGCTTTCGTAGCCCGCCGCATACGCGGCGCGCACCGCCGCCTCGCACAGTTCGGCACGCAGTGCGGGTGAAAGGCCTTTGGCCGGCGCTTCCTCGAGCAGCTTCTGATTACGCCGCTGCATCGAACAGTCGCGCTCGCCAAGGTGCGTGACGTGCCCTTTGCCGTCGGCCAGAATCTGCACCTCAATGTGGCGCGGATTGATAATCAGCTTCTCAAGATAGAGCGCGCCGCTGCCGAAGCAAGCCTCCGCCTCTGCGCGCGCCGCGAGAAAGGAGGACGCAAGCTCGTCGGGCGAAAATACCTTGCGCATGCCGCGTCCGCCGCCGCCCGCCGCCGCCTTGACGAGCACGGGATAGCCAAGCTCGCGCGCAACGCGCGACGCCTCCTCAGGCGTTTCGACGCAGCCCTCAGATCCGGGCACAACGGGCACGCCCGCCTCGCGCATGGCGCGCCGCGCGGCGGCCTTGTCGCCCATGCGGTCTATCACGTCGGGCGAGGGACCGATGAATTTCAGTTTATGCTCGGCGCACAGCCGCGCAAACGCGCTGTTTTCAGACAGAAACCCGAAGCCGGGGTGTACGGCGTCGCATCCGGTTGCAAGCGCGGCCGACAGCACGGCGCGCATGTTCAGATAGCTGTCCGCCGCCTTGGGCGGACCGATGCACACCGCCTTGGTTGCAAGCTCGGTATGCAGCGCGGCCGCATCGGCCGTCGAATAGACGGCGACCGTCTCAATGCCCGCTTCGCGGCACGCGCGAATGATGCGAACCGCGATCTCTCCGCGATTTGCCACGAGCACGCGCCGAATCATGGCGTGACCTCAAACAGAAGCTGGTCAAACGAAATTACGTCGCCGTCTTTGGCAAGCACGGCGGTTACCATGCCGTCCGCAGGGCTTGCAAGCTCGTTCATGGTTTTCATTGCCTCGACGATGCACAGCGTCTGCCCCTTAGTCACGCGGTCGCCGACGCGTACAAACGGCTCGCCTCCCGGTGATGCCGCCGCGTAATAGATGCCGACGAGCGGCGCGCGCACCGGCACCGCGCCGTTTCCTTCGGCGGGTGCGGCGGCAGGAGGCGCAGCCTGCTGCACAATCGCGGGCGGCGCGGCAGGCGCAGCGGCAGGCGCGGCTTGGATCGTGCGCTCCATGCGGACGCGCTCTCCGTCAATTTCGAGCAGCGTGAGCCCCGATTCCGCAAATTCACGCATGAGCGCCGACAGCTCGGTAAGCTTCATTTTTATTTACCTCCTACGGAAGACCGCCCGGCGCAGCCGGGCGGAATGGGTTTACTGCTTGCTCTGCTCCACGCAGTTTACAATATCGGCCACAGTTTTCATCTCGGCAAGCGCTCCGTCCGGAATATGAATGCCGAACGCTTCTTCAAGCGCCATATTCAGCTCGACCGCGTCGAGCGAATCGGCACCCAGATCGTTGACAAGAGAGGTTTCCGGCTTGACCTCATCGGCCTCACAGCGCAGGGTGGCGACGATTACATCACGTACTTGCTCAAACATAGTTGCATCTCCGTTTCTTTTACTTAAAAAATTTTAATTAAAATATTTGAAGTAATCATAGCAGAAGCATATTCTCCTGTCAAGCATTCTTTTTCTCGTATTTTACTTTTTTACACAAAAAAGCGCGGCGAAGGACCGGTATCCTTCGCCGCGCAAGGGGATTTGGCTCCCCCGCTCTATTTTTGAACAAATCGTAAAAACGCTTCGACCTGCTTTGCCAAATATGGTGCGCTCGCCGTAAGCGCCAGGCGGCCGCCCTCATCCACCTGCTGGTGTGCATTGGGAATGGTCAGACGAGGAGCGTTCATCACGCGCATATTGAGCAGGCTGATCAGCGTCACAAGATGATCCTGCGCGATGCCCGTGCCCGACATTCCGGGCGTGATACCGCTGATGGCGGCAGGCTTCTTAGAGAGAACCTGCCCCTCCGTCTCGCTGACGGGGCGCGACAGCCAATCGATCAGATTTTTCAGCACACCGGGGAAAAAGTGGTTGTATTCGGGCGTGAAAAACCATACTCCATCCGCCGCTTTGACGAGTTCGCGCACGCGGCGCACCGCTTCGGGCGCGGGATGCTCGACGTCTTCATTCATCATCGGCACATCGGCATAGTCGAGCAGCGTAAATTCGGCGCGGTCGCCCACAAGCTCTTTGGCCGCCAGCGCGAGCTGACGATTGAAAGAATCCTTGCGCAGCGAACCCACGATTGCCACAATCTTCAGTCGTTCCATGATATTTCACTCGATTCTCTTTGTCGTATTCCGCCGCGCAAGCGGCGTTTCCATCTTCAGTATAGCAGAATGTGGTGAAAAAATCCAGCGTGCGATACGTGCCGCTTACAGCTCGTTGACAGGCGGGCGGCACGCACCCTCTTCGCAGACATAGTAGGTCGTTTTGCCGTTTACGACAGGGTATTGTGCGCCGTCTCCGATGAGAAACGCCCAATCGGAGCGAATATGCAGCCCCTCGGGCGCGTCTGGCACGCACACAATTTTTTTCACGGGCAGCGCCGACCACAGATAAAATCCATAGCCGCGCGGCTGCGCTTCCGCTTCTCCGTTCATGAAGCGATTTTGCGAGGCGGAGAGGGATGCAAAGCGCTCGTCGTCGGTCAGCAGCGCAAGGCGAGACAGGTTATAGGCCATCACAGAGTTGCCTGACGGAAGCGCGCCATCCCAACTCTCTTTGGGGCGCACGAACAGTGCCTCGTTTTCCGTGCCGGAAAAGAAGAAGCCATCTCCGTCGTCGCCGAACAGCGCGCAGGCGCGCAACGCAAGCGCGGCTGCGCGGTCAAGATAGTGCCGCTCCATCGTCGCCTGATGGGTTTGTAGCAACGCGAAAATGAAGAACGCGTAGTCGTCTAAAAAGCCCGCGCCCGCGCGTTTCCCGTCGGTGATGCCGACGAAAACGGCGTCTCCTTCGGTCAGCGTGCGCTCGATAAAGTCGACCAACTCCTTGGCGGTCTTGCGATAGTGGTCGTCATCCAAAATACGTGCCGCCATCGCACAGGCCGCCACGGCCAGCGCGTTCCACGCCGTCAGCTGCTTTGTGTCGGTATGCGGCGCGACCCGCTTTTTACGGAAATCGTACAGATGCGTGAGCAGCTTGTCGGTTTCGTCGTCATCCGCACCACCGGCAAGCAGGTTCGGGATGCTTGCGCCCTCAAAATTACCCTCTTTGGTAATGCCATATCGGCGACAAAAACGTGCGGCGTCCTCGCCCAGCGCTTCGGCGACCTCGTCGGGCGTAAACACATAAAACTTGCCCTCCTCCCCCTCGGAGTCGGCGTCCTGCGCCGAGAAAAAGCCGCCGTCGGGCGCGCGCATCTCTCGCTCGAGATAGTCAAAAATCCGGCGAGCCACCTTGGCGTAAAGGGGCTTTCCGGTCTGCTCAAAGGCGAGCAGATATGCCATGGCGAGCAGCGCGTTGTCATACAGCATTTTTTCAAAATGCGGCACAAGCCAGCGACGGTCGGTCGAATAGCGCGCGAAGCCGCCGCCGATATGGTCGAACATGCCGCCGCGATACATTCCTTCCAGCGTTTTTTCAGCGAGCTCGGGCGCAGTGCGCAGCAGCAACATCAGGTTGTGCGGCGTTGGGAACTTGGGCGCGCCGCCAAAGCCGCCGTATTGCGCGTCAAACGACGCGCGGAAGGCCGACACGGCCTTGTCAACCGGTGCGTGCTCCGCCGCTTGGCCGCGGGCATCCACCGACGCGAGCGCCGCCGCAAGGCCCTCTCCGCTGCGCAGCAGCGCGCCGCGGTCGCGCTTCCACGCCGCCTCCACCGCCTCAAGCAGCTGCAAAAACGCGTCTTTGGGATAATACGTTCCGGCAAAGAAGGGCGTTCCGTCGGCCAGCAGAAACACGCTGGTCGGCCAGCCGCCTCCGCCCGTCATCGCCTGGCAGGCGCGCATATATACGCCGTCGACGTCGGGCCTTTCTTCTCTGTCCACTTTAATGGAGACAAAGCTGCGGTTGAGCCGCGCCGCGACCTCTTCATCCTCAAAGCTTTCGTGCGCCATGACATGGCACCAGTGGCACGTGGAGTATCCGATCGATAGAAATATGGGCTTGTCTTCCGCCTTTGCCTTGAAAAACGCTTCGTCGTTCCACGGAAACCAGTCCACGGGATTGTAAGCATGTTGAAGTAGATACGGGCTTTTTTCATTTATTAGTCTATTGGCTACTTTATCAGTAGCAGGCACATATATCACCCTTTCAAGCTAATTTTAACTTAGTATACCAAATTTTCGAAGAAAAACGAAACCCCACAGAATTTTGTGGGGTTTCGGATTAGGTCTAAAGTTTTTGTGCCAAATAAAGAGCAGATATGTATGGGCGTTCTATTATGCCGTTATGCTTATTCGCAAGCAGAATCAATTCTTTATGGGCTTGTTGCTTTTCTTCATCTGATTTCTGCACAAACGCATTGCCGGTTAGTGCAAAACCAAAATATTCGTCTGCTGTATAGGTTTGATTCCAAGACGAACGAATCACACTTGGTCTAGAAAACAAACCGCTCTCAGCAATACCAGCAATAATTGATTGAGCTCTTTTTTCACAGTCGTCCATTGAAGATAATCCCATGCTATATTTGGTTGAAATCGCTAAGAGTTCATGATCGAAATCGCTGTCATCGGTAAGATACATGTTATATATGATTGCTAAATACCCGCCATCTTTCAATGTTTCTGCACATTTTTCATATCCAATGGGTTGTGGTACCCAATGGAACGCTTGCGCGGAAAAGACCACATCATAGTAGTTTGGTTTTACTGGGTATTCTTCAAAACGGCCTGTCACAAATGTAAATTTCTCATCCTTAAATCTATCGTTACCTTTTTTGACCAAATCGGCACCTGGTTCAATGCACAGAATCTCAAACTGTTTATTGATAAATAACTCTGTTGCTTTACCACTCCCCGCACCGATTTCAAGTAGCTTTGAGCCTTTTGACAAATTGGTTTTGGTGATTAGAGAATGGATTATTTCTTCTGCGTAACTCGGTCTGTATTTATCATAATAATCAGCCATTTGATTAAACATTTCGCTTTCTTTTTTCCAATCCAACGCAATTCCTCCATACATAAATCTAATACTTCCATATTATATCATCAAAACAATGATTACACGAGAATAACATTATTATCGTTACCCTTTTCATCCTATCACTGCCGAACTGCGGGTCTGATTCGAAATTTATTGACGCCAAGCAATACGAGATGATAGGATAAAAAACGGTTGGGTGTGCAGTGAGGAACTAAAAATATAGATCCGCCGACTTACCCAAGATGGATGAGATGATCGTTCAGATATGAGGTGTCTATGATGAGGTTATCCGAGCCGTTCGTTACGGAACGAATGAATGTGCGTTTGTTACGCTTAGAAGATCTTGATGCTGTTTACAGGCAGTTTTCTGACCTGGATATGTGCAGATACTTCAGCGAACCACCCTGCGACATGGAGGAAGCAAAGGAAATCATCGAGCATTATCAAAACCCGGAGGGAAAAGGCTATCTCCGTTATGGTATGTTCGATAAAAATACCGATGCCTTCATTGGCACATGCGGTTATCATTATTGGGATCAAGAACGCAAGCAGGTTGAGATCGGTTATGACATTTGGAAGGAATATTGGCGGCAGGGATATGTTTCCGAAGTGCTGCCGGCACTGATCCGTATCTGTTTTGATCATCTTGGCGTCGATTGTATTTACATCCTGGCGCACCCGGAAAACAAAGCATCTATGGCAAGTGCCGGGAAGTTTGGCTTTCAAGAATGCACTCCCTGCAGAACCACGGATGATGCGCAAACCTGTATGAAGCTCATGCGGGCAGAGTGGCACAATTAAGTGTCTATCATACCACAAGCGCCGCATAAATCAATACGAACCCGATTGACAGCGCTGCGTGTCCGTGCTACACTGGGCTTGGAAACGAAAGGTAGGTGAGCCGATATTATGACGAATCTTTTCTGCATGAAAAACCGAAGTAATATTGCTCGCACGACAAACATACAGTAAGCACTCGTGTTTCCGTTCGGCAATAAATTTGCACTTCTGTTTTTCAGGAGTGCTATTTTATTTTGGGAGGACTTCCTTCATGCTGAAACTAAAACACCTGTTTGAAAACTATGCTCTGGCAAAAACGGCGCTTGCGCGTTGGGAGCACGACAAAGACACGCTTGACGATATGCTGTCTAGATTTCGCATCTCGTCAAACGCAATCTACCCGTTCCGCCAAAACGGTGCGGTCTGCTTTCTGCGCCTTGCGCCAACCGACGAAAAGCTTGCGCGCAATGTCATCGGAGAACTGGAGCTGATCGAGTATCTTATCCGAAACGGCTTCCCCGCGCTCGTGCCCATACCGGCGAAGGATGGCGCAGTTTGCCTGACGCTTCACACCGAGTGGGGCGATTATTACGCGACGGCCTTTCGCAAAGTGCGCGGCGTGCAAATTGAGGCTACCAACTACTCGAATGAAATGATGGTTTCTTACGGCAAAACGCTGGGAAGACTGCATGCACTGTCTGCGGACTTTATTCCGACGGTTGCGAAATGGACGCATGAAGACGCGCTCGACTGGATCGGCGAGGTTTTGCGCGAGTACGGCGCCAGCGGCGTGATGCTCGCTGAGCGGGACGCCATCTCGCGTGAGCTTGCTGCGATGCCCCGTACATACTACGGGCTCGTCCACTATGACTTCGAGCCTGACAATGTGTTTTATGATGCAGAGACAAACTCCTGCGCCGTGATCGATTTTGACGACGGAATGTACCACTGGTACGCCCTCGACATTGAGCAGGTTTTTGCGTCACTTGCCGAGGAACTAAGCGGCGACTCCCTCGAAGCGGCAGAGCGCGCGTTTCTTGACGGCTACCGTACACAGCACGCTTATACCGCTGAGATGGACGCTTTGCGCCCACTTATGCGGCGGTTCATCAACTTATATACCTACGCACGGTTGACGCGCAGCATCGCGGAAACCTTTGATGACGAGCCAGAATGGCTTACCGGGCTGCGTGTGAAGCTTGGCAGCATACTCACGTCCATCGAAACGGGCATCCGTTCGTAATTCAATCAAGCCGCACGGCATATTGCCGCGCGGCTTGATTTTAAATGCGCAAAAACGGAACGGCAGCGCCGCCTCGCACATGCTACACTGTCATTACCGTATACGGAGAAAGGCAGGAGATTCTTTGCACTACGACCAAGCCCTGCGCCGCAGCCTAGACCTCATCGAGGCAAATCTCAAAGAAGATCTGACGGCAGAGCGCATCGCCGCGCGATTCGATCGGCAGGTAGACGCGCGGGTGGGCATTCCAGTCGACGTGCTGCGGCATCGGACAGTGCAGGGGCAGGTCGCTTTCGGTGATTTCGATGACGCGCTGGGTATTGTCGTGCCGCTCGCTCAT
>MEFT01000020.1 GCA_001725215.1 Clostridium sp. SCN 57-10 | reverse complement strand
CATTGTGCCGCAGGGGCAGGACACGCCCGTCGGCTCGATTGCGATGACCGTCGTCAGCGAGCGCGACCGTATCGTGGAGGTGGGCTACAGCCTGCGCCGCGACGCGTGGGGCAACGGTTATTGCACCGAGGCGCTTGCCGCAGTCATTCAGCTTGCGTTCCGCGGGGTCGGCGCAAACCGCCTGCAGGCGTCACACGCGGTGCAAAATTCCGCGTCTGGCGCGGTTATGCGGCGGTGCGGCATGCAGTATGAGGGTATGGCGCGTCAATATTTCTTTAGCGGCACAGAGTTTTCAGACTGCCACATGTACGCCATTTTAAAGTCCGATCTGTAATGGGCTTAAGCATATTCAGCCGCGTGAAAGAGGAGAAGCCATGGAAATTAAATTGGGAGAAAAGCTGCGCAAGGTTCGCAAGGAAAAGGGCATGAGCATTGCGGCGCTAGCGGAGAAGGCAGGCGTCAGCCCCGGCATGATCAGTCAAATCGAGCGTAATACCACCGTGCCGTCCATTTATTTGTTTTATAAAATTGCAAAGGCTCTCGATGAGAGCATTTCGTTTTTCCTTGACGAAGAGAAGCCACGCGAGCGCGTTTCGCTGATCCGAAACGGCGAGCATCGTATCGTACACGGTACGGGAAATGTCTACCAGCTGCTTACCTCAAATCCCGACCGTCAGATTGAGATGTATCGCGTTGTGTTTAAAAAAGGCGCGGGCGACCATCATTCCGGCCTTGCGATGCACGAAGGTGCGGAATGCGGCATTTTGCTGCAGGGCACGCTGCATATCGTGACGACCGAGGGCGAGTATGATTTATACGAGGGCGACAGCGTGTATTTTGAAAGCACGATGCCGCACAAACTGCTGAACGAAAAGGACGAGGACTGCGTTGCCATCTGGGCGCAGACACCGTTTACCTGGTGATGGAGGTACCGATATGAAAAGAGTCTGGACACTGGTGCTGGCGCTCTGCTTTCTTTTGAGCGGCTGCACACAGACAAGCGCCGTGTCGCCGTTTCGCAAGTTTAAAGACGAAGACGCGGCACGGTCGATTTCTGGTGCGTCACGCAAGTTTTATGATGAAAAAAAGCTGACCGGTCTCAGCGTCGGCATCATTAGAGACGGGAAGGTCGCCTTTTTTAACTTTGGCAAGACGGCCGAGAACGGCGCGCCCATCACCGAAGATACACGGTTTGAGATAGGCGAGCTGACTGAACCGATCACGGCAACCATTCTCGCGTCGCTCAGCCTCGATCCGACGGTTTACAAGGTGTACGATAAGGATAATAAGATTAAGTTTGACCGCAAAGACCGGGCGGACAGCTACCTGCCCTACGATATCAAGCTGGAGAAAGACGGAACGCCGGTGCTCTTATGGCAGCTTGCCGCGCAGGTGTCCGGCCTGCCTTATCTGCCCGACAATATGAGCGGCAGCGAAACCCCTTATGCCGATTACAGCCAGTTTGAGCTGGTAGAGGCTTTACAACGAGTTGACTTTCAGGCTGTGCCTGGCGAGCGGTACAGCGCATCCGATTTCGGTTACGGTCTGCTCGGCTGGATCATGGGTCGCGTGACAGGCACGCAGTTTGACAAGCTGATGCAAAGCCGTGTGCTTAGCCCGCTTGGCATGGATCACACGGCGTTTACGCTGACCGACGCGCAGGAAGCGGCGCGCGCCAAACCGCATACGGCGCTTGGCAAAGAAGCCGCGCAACGAGACTATGACGTGCTTGCGCCGAGCGGCGGCCTCAAGAGCACGAGCCACGATCTGATCCGCTTTGTGGCGGGCAACCTTGGCGAGCTTGATTTGGAATGGAAGACGCTGATTTCCGCTTTGGAGGAAACCCAGAAGCAGTATTATGAAGGCGATGGCCATACCGTTGGGCTTGGCTTTGAGATGACGCAGCTTGACGGCAATGCGCTGTATACACAAACCGGCGCGACAGGCGGCTATGGCGGCTATCTTGCGTTTATTCCCAAGACGGGCACGGGCGTTGTGGTGCTTTGCAACAATGCGACGCCGGTGGACGAGCTTGGCGCCGAGGTGCTGACGCTACTGCAGCCGTAAGCCGCGACCCGATGGGACGCACCGCGTGCCTATGCCGGTTTAACCTTCGGCGGCACGCGCCATTTCATCAATACGGATTGAGGCCAGGCCTCGAAAGGACAGTCATGAAAAAGATTTTGCTGTGCCAGCATGGCGGAAGCTCCAACCACGGGTGCGAAGCGCTGGCGCGTACCGTTGTTTCACTGATTGGCGAGCTGGGCGAGCCCTGCGAGGTCACGCTCTATTCCTACCGCAAGCAGGAAGATCTGCGCCTGCTCGGCGACGTGCCGGGGCTGCGCATCACCGGCCTTTCACATCTGCCGGGAAGATTTTCGGCGCACAATATTTCATACCATATTCAAAAGCGAATGGGCGCAAATGTTTCGCGTCTGCCCATTACGGCCGAGTTCCGCTCGCTGGTCGCCGAAAGCGATCTTGTCATCGCCATCGGCGGCGACAACTACTGCTACCATCGCGGGCAGGGTTATTATGCGCTCGACCGGTATATCAAATCGCAGAATAAGCCGTACATGCTGCTCGGCTGCTCGATCGAGCCGGATGATCTTCCGTGCGGACTTGCCGCCCATCTCGGGCTGTTTGACACGATCACGGCGCGTGAAAGCATCACATACGAGGCGCTGCATGAGAACGGCGTGCGCTCCGCCGTGCGCTCAAACGACACGGCGTTTCTTCTGCCGACCGAATGCCGCCCTCTGCCCGAAGGTTTTCTTGAGGGTAATACCGTCGGCATCAATCTCAGTCCGCTGATCATGAAAAGCGAACAGAGCGAAGGCATTACAATGGAAAATTACCGCCGCATGGTGCGGCACATTTTAGATACGACAGATATGGCCGTGGCGCTCATTCCGCACGTCGTGTGGGAAGAGGGCGACGACCGCATCCCGCTGCGCGCGCTTTACGAGCAGTTCCGCGACACGGGCCGCGTTGTGCTTATCGACGATGCGGACTGCCGCGTGCTCAAAGGCTTTATTTCGCGCCTGCGCTTTTTCATCGGCGCACGTACCCACGCCACCATCGCAGCTTATTCCTCCGGTGTGCCGACGCTCGTTGTCGGCTATTCGGTCAAAGCGAAGGGCATCGCAAAAGACCTGTTCGGTTCGTGGGAGCATTATGTGCTGCCCGTGCAGCAGCTACACGAGCCGGATGATCTGACGCGCGAATTTGAGTGGCTGCGTGCGCGGGAGAATGAAACGCGCGCGCGTTTAAGCGAGATTTTGCCGCAGTATCGCCGCTGTGCTGCCGAAACGAAGCAGGCGGTGGGCGAGCTACTCGGCCTTGGCCGCCGAGCGACGCTTGCGCCGCGCCGTACCTGCACGGGCTGTGGCGCATGCGCCGCCATTTGTCCGACGGGGTGCATCACCATGCGTCAGGACACGGAGGGCTTTTTCTATCCCGTGCCGGACCGCACTCTGTGCACCGGCTGCGGCCGCTGCGGCAAGGTATGCCCCGTGCTTAACCCTGCGTGTGAGCACGAAGTCTCTCCCTGCTATGCCGCGGTTTGCCGTGATGAGGACGTGCGCTGCGCAAGCTCGTCGGGCGGCGTGTTTACGGCGCTGGCGCGGCAGACGCTTGCCGCGGGTGGCGTGGTGTCCGGCGCCGCGTTTGATGAGAAAATGCAGCTGCGCCATGTCGGCATCGGCAGCGAGGCGGCGCTCGCGCCGCTGCGCGGCTCAAAATATGTGCAGAGCGATGCGCTTGACGCGCTTACCGGCATGAAAAAAGTGCTTGACGAAGGCAAAAATGTACTGTTTTGCGGCACGCCCTGCCAGGCCGCCGCCGTGCGCCGTCTGTTCGGCAGAACGGAGGGGCTGCTCGTCGTCGATGTGATCTGCCACGGCGCGCCGTCGCCCGATGTATTTGCGTCTTACCTGCGCGAGCTTGAAGCAAAGCAAGGCTCGCGCGTGACGGCCGTCAACTTCCGCAGCAAGGAGACGGGGTGGAAGAATTTCTCCCTCAGCGCCGATTTTGAAAACGGTGCGCGTCATACAGCCACGCTGCATGACGACCCGTATATGAAGCTCTTTTTAAGTGACCTGACGCTGCGTCCGTCTTGTTACGCCTGTGAGGCGCGCGGTAAAACCTCAAGCGCGGACATCACGCTTGGCGACTTCTGGGGTATTTCCAAAACGAAGCCCCAGCTTGACGACGACGGCGGTGTTTCGTTCATCGGATGCAACACCGAACGCGGCCGCGAAGCGGTTGCGGCGCTGCGCGAGCTTGAGCTGCACGAAAGCAGCTTTGACGCGGCGGCCGCGGCGAACCCCTGCCTGCTGCATCCCGTCGCGATGCCCGCTGCGCGCACGCTGTTCTTTGAGCGGCGCGGAGAAACAACGCTTGCCGCGCTCGCGGAGCAGCTGGTCGCGCCGCCTTCCACACTGCGGCGCATCCGCCGGAAGGTAAGAGCACTGCTGTGGCGATAAGCCCGTTGCCGGCTGTATGCATACGGGTTAAAACATCACCTAAAAAGCAAAAAAGCCATCGCTTCGGCGATGGCTTTTCTTTATGTCAAATTAATAGCCGTTCTTGCAGTCGATGACGTGGCGCAGCGGCTCGCCGGCGGTATAGCGGCGTAGGTTGTCCGTAAAAATGCTGCACACCAGATTGCAGGTGAGGGGAAGCGATACGTTGCCCGAAACATGCGGCGTAATCAGTATGTTGGGGGCGCTCCACAGCGGATGCTCGGGAGGGAGGGGCTCGGGATCGGTCACGTCGAGTGCGGCGCCGCCGATCGTTCCGTCACGCAGGGCACGGTCAAGCGCGTCGAGATCGACAGCCGAGCCGCGACCCACATTGAGCAAGATAGCGTTGCTCTTCATAGCACGCAGCTCGCGCTCGCCGAAAAACTTTGTCGTCTTATCGGTGCCGGGTACGCAGAGCGCCACAGCGTCCGCGCCGGAAATAGCCTCAAGCAGCTGCGTTTCACCGTAAACCTCGTCGCAAAAGTCGGGCTTCACGGCCGCGTTGCGGCGCACCCCGCGCACCGTCGCGCCCATGGCTTTGACGCGCGCGCCGAAGTTGCCGCCGATGTCGCCCGTGCCGACGACGGTGATGGTGCTGCCGTAAATAGACTGAATCTGTCCCGCATAGCCCCACTCGCTGCGCTGCTGCATTTCATAATAGGCAGGCATTTTGCGCATGAGCATGAGCAATGTGACGATGAGGTGCTCTGAAATGGTGATGCCGTATGCGCCGGAAGCGTTGGTCAGTACAATATCGCCCTTCACAATCGGCTCGACCTGCATCATGGTGTCCACGCCCGCAAACGAGGCTTGAAACCATTTGAGCCGCGCGGCGCGCGCCACCATGTGGGGACGCGCCATACCGAAAAAGATGGTGCAGCGGTCAAGCTGCTCCTGGGTCATCGTGCCGGGCTCAAAAAATTCGATTTCACAGCCCGCGGCGTGCGCGGCGTCAGTTAAGGACGCGGTTCGTTCCTGGGTCGAGAAGGGGATCGATACTCCGATGATGTTTGGCATTTCTTTTCTCCTTTGTTATGTCTGGGTATATTTCTTTGCGTAATTAATATGTGATTAAGCTCACCGCCTAAAATGAGCGTGACGCCGGTCAGATAAAGCCACAACAGCAGCAGCATGACGGCGCCTAGCGAGCAGTAGAGCAGCGAGTAACGCGTGATATTATTGATATAGTAGGAAAGACCTGTCGACATGGCGAGCCAAGTGACGCAGAAAAAGAGGGCGCCGGGCAGAGAGCACATGAAACCATAACAGCCGCGTGCCGACACATGGTAAAACCCCATGACCACTAGGAGGGCGTATAGCGGCAAAATGGCAAAGCGCAACAGATCCCAGAGCGACACAATCGCGTCCGGCAGGCGCACATGCTCGGATATGAGACTGAAAAGCTGCTGGCCGACCATCGTTACCGCGACGAGCACGATGAATGACACCATCAGCACGATGGACATGATGGCCGAAACAAATACGCCGAGCACACCGGGCCGGTTTTCGGTGCCGTATGCAAGCGAAAGTGATTGGAGCAGCGAAGCAAACGAGCGCGAAAGTGCCCAAACAGCGAGCACGCCTCCCGCATAAAGCAGAACAGAGGGTTTCAGGCGAGAGATGTATGCAACGTAATCGGTGATGACATCAAGAATTTGCACCGGCACGACGTATTCAAGTTCCTGCGCGATGCGCACGACGTCAAACCGAAGCATTGCGATAACCGTATTCACAAAAATAAGCATGGGGAAGACGGACAGCAAAAAATAGTAGGCAAGGCCGGCCGCGGCGCGCCCGACGCCGTGGTCGAAATAGCGGCGAATGATCTCGCCGCCCGTTTTGATTAAGGAAATACGGTGAGATGCAGGTTGGATACGCTCACCCTGTTTCATACGGCGCAAGCGCCTTGCTATGCTCTATTCTGCCATAAAATCCGGCGCGCGTCAACGCGAGGTTTCTTGTAATCCGCGGCCCGTTCAGGTATAATAAAGCTAATCAGTGCAAAAAACGGTGGAGGTAACTTATGGAGTACAGAACAATCAAACAGGAATCGAGACCGATCTCGCTGCTCGGCTTTGGCTGCATGCGCCTGCCGCGCATCACGCCTGACCGCCCTGAGGTAGACATGGCAAAGTTTCAGGAGATGGTCGATTATGCTTACGCGAACGGCGTCAATTACTTTGATACGGCATATCCCTATCATAAGGGTCTGTCGGAGCTTGCCGTGGGCGAAGCGCTGCAAAAATATCCGCGCGAGAGCTTCTTCCTCGCGGATAAAATGCCGGGCTGGGACGTCAAGACGCTGGAGGATGCAGACCGTATCTTTGAAGAACAGCTGAAAAAATGCCGCGTGGAATACTTCGACTTCTATTTGTGCCACGCGCTCGGCGAGGAGAACTATAAGATCTATCGCGAGATCGACATTTACGGTCTTCTGCGCCGCAAGAAGGCGGAGGGCAAGATTCGTCATCTCGGCTTCTCGTCGCACGCCGACGTTGCGCTGCTTGAAGAAATCTGCGGTGCCCATGAATGGGATTTTGCCCAGATTCAGCTCAACTATCTCGACTGGACGATGCAAAACGCAAAAAAACAGTATGAAATTTTGGAGCGCCATGGTTTGCCGTGCATTATCATGGAACCGGTGCGCGGCGGCGCGCTCGCCACGCTGTGCAAAAGCGGTGTAGAGGCGCTGAGCGCCCGAGAGCCGGAGAGCACGCCCGCGTCGTGGGCCATTCGCTTTGCGGCATCGCTGCCCAATGTGATGACCGTGTTGAGCGGTATGACCACAATGGAGCATATGCAGGACAATGTGAAGACGATGTCTCCCTTCCGTCCGCTTTCCGCAGAGGAAAACGAATTGCTGCTTGAGGTCGCCGAAATGTATAAAAAGAGCCGCACCATTCCGTGCACTGCGTGCCGCTATTGCATGGACTGTGCTTCCGGCGTTGACATCCCGGCCATGTTCGCGCTGTATAACGGCTACATGCTCACCGAGGACGAAGACGCGCTGCTTGCCGGCGGCAATACAGCGACAAGCTGCGTCGAGTGCGGCGTATGCGCACCGAACTGCCCGCAGGGCATTGACATTCCCGGTAGCCTGAAAGACGTTGTGCGTCTCATTGAGTCCGTTTCAAAATAACTGTCAATTAAAACGCCCCTTCCGCCATATGGCGGAAGGGGCGTTATTTGCACGCAGTTGAATCCGCAAAGGCGGTCACCAAATAAAATCTGCAAGACAGCGCGCCAAGGTTATGGTATAATAACAGCCATATCACAGCGCGCAGCTTGCGTGCCGATGCGGAGGAGAGCTTATGCAAACGAGAAGGATGGACAAAGCGGGCTTTGAGGTCGGCGTAATCGGCCTCGGGGGCGAGTATCTCAGCGGACTGACCGAGCAGCAGACGCGCGAAATTTTTGACCTCGCACTTGAAAGCGGCATCAATTATCTGGATGTTTTTATGTCGGAACCGGAAGTGCGGTCGAACATCGGCGCTGCGCTACGCGGCCGCCGCGGGCAAATGCTTATTCAAGGGCATTTATGCTCCGTTTGGGAAGACGGGCAATACCGCCGCACACGCGATCTGGAAAAGACCAAGGCGTCTTTTGCCGACCTGCTCGCGCGGCTTGAAACCGATTACATCGATGTCGGCATGGTGCACTATATCGACAGCTTTGAAGATCTCGAGCAGACCTATGCGGCGGGCGTGTTTGACTATGCGCGCGAGCTGCGCGCGCAGGGCGTGATTCGCAGCATCGGGCTTAGCTCACACAACCCCGATGTCGCGCTCAAGGTCGTGCAGTCGGGCGATATCGACGTGCTGATGTTCAGCATCAACGCGGCATATGACCTTGAAAGCGCCGATGCGGACATAGAAACGCTGATCGGGTTTCACGGACTTGGTAAGAACGACTGGGAGATCAACCCCGCGCGGCGCGCGCTGTATGAGGCGTGCGAGCGCTCGGGCGTCGGCATCACCGTCATGAAGCCGCTCGGTGCGGGACTGCTGCTCGACGCGTCGCGCTCGCCGTTCGGCATCGCGCTGACGCCCGTGCAATGCTGCCATTACGCGCTCGCGCGCCCCGGCGTTGTCTGCGTGCTGCCCGGCTGCCATACGGTGGACGAGCTGCGCGACGTGCTGCGCTATACCGACGCGACCGAAAAAGAAAAGGCCTATTCGCATGTTTTTGCAGGCAGCCAGGCCTTTCGCATGACGGGGCGCTGTATGTATTGCAACCACTGCCAGCCGTGCGTCGCTCGCATCGATATCGCGATGGTGCATAAGCTGCTCGACCTTGCGGGCGACGAGGGACCCGTGCCCGAGACGGTCGCGGCACACTATGCGGCGCTTAAACACAACGCGGACGACTGCGTGGCATGCGGGGCTTGCGAGCGCCGCTGTCCGTTTGGCGTAAAGGTGCGGGCCAACATGGAAAAGGCGCGCAACCGATTTTAATAGGCTTACGCCTTAAAGGGGGAATGCCACGCATTCCCCCTTTAGAACCTCCATTGGGGTATAGGGAAGTTTTTTCGGGGTGCATGTCCCCGAAAAAACGGATTAGTTAAGCCCGACGGCAACGCCGTCGGGCTTTTGGGTTATTTGATGAGCATGGCGGTATAAAGCGAGTGATAGTAGCCGTGCGCGTGCAGCAGCTCCTCATGGGTGCCGCGCTCGATGATCTTGCCATCGCGCACAACGAGGATCAGGTCGGCATGGCGAATGGTGGAAAGGCGGTGCGCACTAAGGAAAGCTGTGCGCCCGCCGAGGATATGCGCGATGGCATTTTGAATCAGCTGCTCGGTCTCGGTATCGATCGACGAGGTCGCTTCGTCAAGCACGAAAATGGCCGGGTTTGCGAGCACGGCGCGCGCAAACGAGATGAGCTGCTTTTCGCCGGTCGACAGGCGGTCGCCGCCCTCGCCGACGTCGGTCTCATAGCCGTTCTCCAGCTTGCTGACCACCACGTCTGCCGAGACAAGGCGCGCTGCGGCATACACTTCTTCATCGGTCGCGTCGAGCCGCCCGTAGCGGATGTTTTCCATGACGGTGCCCGAAAACAGGTGTGGCGTCTGCAGCACATAACCGAGGTGGGAGTGCAGCCAGAGCTGGGAACGCTCGCGGTAGTCGCGCCCGTCAATGAGCACGCGACCCTGCGTCGGCTCGAAAAAGCGGCAGGCAAGGTTGACTAGCGTGCTCTTGCCCGCGCCCGTCTCGCCGACGATGGCGACGTTGGTTCCCGCGGGTATTTTGAGACAGAAGTCCTCGAGGATATACTCCTCGCCGTCGGGGTATTTGAACCATACGTGGTCAAACTCGATGTCGCCGTGCAGCGGTTCCCAGTTTTCACGCTTGGGCTCAAACGCGTCGCCGTATTTCTCAATCACCTCGGGCGTATCGGTAACGTTGCACGGCGTCTCGAGCAGCGTGGTAACGCGCTCGATGTTAACCTGCGTAGAAATGATATCCGCAAATACGCGCGCAAGCTGCTGCACCGGCTCGAGAATGCCGAGCGCATAGGAAATGAAGGCGGACAGCACGCCGAATTGCAGCATCTGCTCCATCACGAGATAGCCGCCGCGGTAAAGCACAAGCGCCGCCGCAAGAGAGCCGAAAAAGGCGACGATGGGGATAAACGTGGCGTTGAGCATGGTGGCACGCATCGACGCGCGGTACATTTCTTGGGTGACGGTTGAGAATTCGGCGCAGTTTTGATCTTCGATGACCAGTGTTTTAGAGGTCTTAGCGCCCGTAATGCCCTCGTTATACGCGCCAGTCATACGCGAGTTGACGCGCCGCATGATGCGGTTGGCACGCAGAATCTTGCCCTGATAGAGTCCCGTGAGCACGGCGATCATAGGCACGACGAGCATAACGAGCAGCGCAAGACGCGCATTAAGCACCAGCATGGATGCAAACACGCCGAGGATGTAGGCAATCGCCCAGAAAAAGTCAAGCAGGCTCCACGCGACGAGGCTGCTGATGCGGCCCGTGTCGCTCATGACGCGTGCCAGAATGTAGCCGACGGGCGTGGTGTTATAGTAGGAAAACGACAGCTCCTGTAGGTGCAGAAATGCCTTGCGCTTGAGGTCGCGCCCCAGACGCATGTCAATGGTCATGCACGCACGGGAAAAAAGGATAACAAGCAAGCCCTGCATGAGCAGTACGACGACATAGAGCACGGCAAACACCGGAAGCCCCTCCGTCGTCTGCGGGGTGATAAACTTGTCAATTGCGTAGCGTTGAAAGAGAGGAATGGCAATGTCGACACCGGCGATCACCGTCATCAGCAGACCGACGGTTGCGATCAGCTTTCGATAGGGGCGCACAAAGGGGCCGAGTTTGCGCCACACGGCGGGGTCAAAGCGTGTGGATTGATTATCATGTTCGTTATATGCGTTCATTACGCATCACCT
This sequence comes from Clostridium sp. SCN 57-10, assembly GCA_001725215.1. Lineage (GTDB taxonomy): Bacteria > Bacillota > Clostridia > Oscillospirales > Butyricicoccaceae > SCN-57-10. The sequence continues at coordinate 2,104 of MEFT01000020.1, read as the reverse complement.
CCGACAAAGACGTCTTCGCTGATGCTGCCCTGCATATCGTAAATGCGTTTATAAGTGCCCTCGCGTGCAATCAGTTCGGCATGGGTGCCGATATCCTCCAGCTCGCCGTCGGTCAGCACAAGAATGCGATCGGCGTTCATCAGCGTATTGATACGGTGTGAGATCAGAATTACGGTAGCGTCCGCAGAGACCTCGTGCAGCGCGTCACGGATGCGCGCGTCGGTTTCGAGGTCAACAGCGGAGAGAGAGTCGTCAAACACCATGACGGGCGCGCCGAGCATCAGCGTACGCGCAATGGCAACGCGCTGCTTCTGACCACCGGACAGCGTCACGCCGCGTTCACCGACCACGGTGTCATAACCGGACGCAAAACCCTCAATCGAGTCGTGCACGGCTGCGATATTTGCGTTGCGGTGCACGGCGGCAAGGCTTTTGTCCTCCGCCGCGATGCCGATATTTTCGTGAATGGTCTTGGAAAACAGGAATGGCTCCTGCAGCACAAGTCCGATGTTGCGGCGCAGATACGCGCGGTCAATCTGGCGGATGTCGACGCCACCGATCGTGATGCGTCCGCTATCCTCCGGTAGGTCATACAGGCGGTTGAGCAGTTAGGTGATGGTCGATTTACCCGCGCCCGTGCTGCCGAGTATGCCGAACGTCGTGCCCTTTTCCACCGCGAAGCTGAGGTTTTTGAGGACCGGTTGGCTGTCATACGAGAAAGTGACGTTGTCAAACCGGATATCCTGGTCAAGCGGGGGATGGGCAAGCGCACTTTCGTCTGCCTCCGCAGGCGCGTCGAGAATCTCTTTCAGACGATCGAGCGAAACGCCCATTTTGCTCATTTCAGACAGCGTTCGTCCCAGACTGCGTACTGGCCATGCCAGCGTCTGGTTGTATGAGACGAACACGAGGAACTCGCCCAGCGTGATGGTGCCGCGCACGGCAAAAATGGAGCCGACGACGATGATGCTCATGACCTGAAGACCGGTTACCACGTCGCCCAGACCCCAGTATGCACCCAGCGTTGCGCCGAGGTCGATCCACGAGCGGGCAAAGCTTTCGTTGCGCGCGTCAAAGCGATCCATTTCATGTTTCTCGCGTGCAAAGGCGCGCACAACGCGTACGCCAGTCAGGTTTTCCTGCACGGCGACCGTCAGCTCGCCCTCCTCCTCGTCCGCTTTCTTGAAGCGGCGCGAAATGCGGCGGTAGAAAAAGCCGGAATAGAGCATGACGATGGGAATGAATACAAGCGCGATGAGCGACAGCGTGACGTTCATTGAGAACATCAGCACGAGCGCCACCGAGATCAGGAAAACCGTGCGGATAACCTCGATGAGCTGACTTGAAACGAAGTTGCGGATGACGTCTACGTCGCTCGTACAGCGCTGGATGATGTCGCCCGTCTGGTTTTGGATGTGCCAGCGAAACGGCAGATGCTGTACGTGCGTGTAAAGCGTGTCGCGCAGCGAGCGCACGAAACGCTCGGTAAAGCGCGCGATATTGGAGCGCGAAAGGAAGTTGCATAGACCCGAGGCGAGCGAAACGGCGACGACGGCGCCCGCGCAGATAACGAGATGAGAGCGCAGATAGTCCCGCCCGCCGAGGCTTTGAAGCCATGAGGAAAGAAATTCCGGCAGCGCAAACGGCTTGTCTGAGATGACAGAGTCAACCGTGATGCGGAAAATCTGCGGCATTAGGAATTGGAATACGATGCTAAACGCAGAGGCACAAACGGCAAACAGAAAATACCGTTTGATACCCGTAGAAAAGCGCAAAAGAGTTTTTAGCTTGGACTGGTTTTGGTTCATAGTTCACCTGACAGTTCTTTGATGTATGGAGGCGGCATAGCGAGGCGAAAAGGGGTATACGGCCTCTCGCCGCCGTTGTATAATGGAGTTAACGGAAAATGAGTGGGGGAAGAATATGAATGTTTTAATTGCGCCCGATTCGTTTAAGGGCAGCGCAAGCTCGCGCGAGCTGTGCGACATCATCGAAGACGCGCTACACGCGCGCGTGCCCGGAATCAAGACGCGTAAAATGCCGATGGCCGACGGGGGCGAGGGTACGGTAGAAGCACTGGTGCTTGCCACCGGCGGGCGTTTTT
>MEFT01000019.1 GCA_001725215.1 Clostridium sp. SCN 57-10 | reverse complement strand
AAACGGTTCACAATCATACCAATGCTCGGCTGGCGATATCAAGGTTACGTTCGGGGAGGACCCCACCAAGCCCAAGAGTTATCAAATAGCTCTTTTGCCTTCGTCGGGCGGCGGCATAAACACGGTTCCGTTCGGCTCCGCCATGGCGGGAACCTCCATATCCCTGATCGCGACGCCGCAGACCGGGTATACCTTCCGTGAATGGACGGTTACCGGCGCAGGCGGAGCGGCAGTCTCTGTTATGAATAAAAACGCAGCCATCGGCGCTGCATTTCTGATGCCGGAAAGCAACGTCAGCGTGAGCGCGACGTTTGAAAAGAGCCCGACGGTGCCCGAAGACGGCGGCGGAACACAAACGCCGGTCGTGACAAGGCCGCGCTTTGTCGACGTCACGGAAACGCACTGGGCGTATACTTATGTTGAATATATGGCATCGCTCAACTTTATAAACGGCAAGACGCAGGATCGGTTCTGCCCGGAGGATCCCGTCACGCGCGGAGAGTTCGTCACAATCCTGGCACGTATGTGCGGTGCTGACCTCACGAGCACGTACAGTGGGGCATTTACCGACGTCAACTCGCAGCAGTATTACGCTGCGGCGGTGGATTGGGCCGCGCGAGCCGGTATTACGGTAGGCACAGGCGAAACGGCCTTTTCACCCGACCGGAGAATCACGCGTCAGGAGATCGCGGCCATGATCGTCCGCTATGTTCAATACACGAATGACAGTCTGGCGACCCAGAACGAGCCGCAGGAGTTTAAAGACAGCGCGGATATTGCTGAGTATGCCAAGCAGGCCGTAAGCCTGATGCAGCGCGCAAACATCATCAGCGGGTACGACGACGGCACGTTCCGCCCGCGCAAAGATGCGGCCCGGGCCGAAGCGGCAAAGATGCTTGCCGTTGTCTATCTTTCCACACACGGATCGTAGGATACTTGACCATAAATCATCAAGGAAAAAGGCTCGCCAATGGCGGGCCTTTTTGCTTTGCTGGGTGCAATGTTTCAAATCCAGCTTTTACACATAAAAAAATACGGGAAGCCGGTTGCGAAATATGTCGAATCGTAGCATGAGTTAATCAAAGGGGGGTGGACATATGTCAAATCAGAACCATATGCGCGCGGCGGATGATAAGTATGGTTTTGCGCGGGACACAGTAGATGAAGGGTGCTTTTTTTGTGCGGACAGCGCCTGGGGTTTGCGCTCAGAACAGTTGGCGGGACGCATTTATTGTGAAAATGCAATGAGTCTTTTTGCAGGTCGATCCTCAAGGGGCTACGGTGATTTACAAAGTGTGAATGGAAGCAGAAGAAGCTTGGGGTATACACGAAATGGCTTTCTGCCTGTGTTAGCTAAGAGCCGGGGAAAAAGTAGACCCTGCTCCCAAGCTCCATAATTCTACGATTTAAGCAGCGGAAAGGAAAACGCAAAAACCAAATAATATGAGTTTTACAAAAACAGCTGCGATCCGAAAGGAAACGCCTACGTAGGGGCAAGTCAAGTTTTCGGTCAGGGGTATGTGCATTAACAGATACGCAGTACCTCTTTTAAATAGCGGTATGTTTTAATTTAGGGGGAGAAGCTTTATGAAGGCTTGGTATAGAAACTTAAAAATAGGCATCAAGATTACCACCGGTTTCTTGCTGGTGGCAGCGATTGCGGGTGCAATCGGCATTGTAGGGATAGTGGGGCTGAATCGCATCGGAGAGTCATACGCCGTTGCGTATACAGACTCTGTTATAGCGTTGGCATGCATGGAGAGGGTTAGCGGCTCTTTTCAGGAAATGCGGCAAGACCTTCTCGAAATGGTAGTGGTCGATACCCAGGAGCATAAGGATGCGTGCTTCGATGCTTTGAAACGTCACAAGGGGGATGTAGAAAAGGCAGTGGCAGACTACAAGACCATGTTAGGAAGATACAGCGCCGAAGATGTGGTCGAGGAGCAAAAACGAATCGATGCGATTGAGTCCGCCATAAACACATTTGATGTGAGCGCTACGGCTTTTTCCAGCAGCCCTGCCGTAACCGACCCGGATCGTTATATGGAGGCCTACCGTGTGTTGGGCGATGGGGGAGAACTGAATGTTCTGGCACAGTCGGTCGAAGGTGCCATTGCCGAGCTGGTGAAGTACAACACCGAGTATGCGGACCAACAGATTCTTGCCAACGGAAAACTGGCGTCATTCACCAAGGTTACAGTATTCATCTGCGTTGTCACCGGCGTAGCTGTGGCCGTGCTGATCGGACTGTGGATTGCGCGTGGCATCTCAAAGCCCATCGCTCAGATCGTGGAGGCTGCCAACAAGCTGGCGGACGGGGATTTCAATATTAGCATTGATATCAAATCTAAAGATGAAACGGGCCAACTGGCCATGCGTTTCGGCCTCATGGCGGATACCTTAAAAACGCTCATCGCTGACCTTACCCGCAGTCTGGAGGCGTTTGCAGAGGGTAACTTCGCGCTGGACAGTCAGGCGCAGGAGAGCTATGTCGGCGGCTATTATCCCCTGTTAGATTCCATACGCAGAATGAGAGACAATCTCACCGATGCGCTGCGGAACATCAACACGGCTGCCGAACAGGTTGCCACCGGCTCTGATCAAGTGTCCAGCGGCGCGCAGGAACTGGCAGCAGGCTCGACCGAGCAGGCAGCTTCCGTTCAGCAGCTTGCCGCTTCTGTGGAAATGATTTCGGGGCAGGCAACGGAAAATTCGGTTGCGGTTAAGGCGGTGGCCAACTCCGTGCAGCAAGCCGGCGCGGGCGTAAGCGCCGGAAACGCGCACATGGAACAGCTCTCACAAGCAATGGCGGAGATTAGCTCGGCGTCCAGCCAGATTGCCAATATTACAAAGGTGATAGAGGATATTGCCTTCCAGACCAACATTCTTGCGCTCAACGCCGCAATTGAGGCGGCGCGTGCCGGCAACGCCGGAAAGGGCTTCGCCGTTGTCGCGGATGAGGTCCGCAATCTTGCCGCAAAATCGGCGGAGGCCGCCAAACAGACGGGCTTGCTGATTCAGACATCCGTCGTCGCGGTGGCCAAGGGCGCGGAAATTACCGACCAAACAACGCAGATACTCCGGGATGTAGACTCGAGCGCAGCTGAGGTGATGGGGAGCTTTGGGAAAATCGAGCAATCTATCGCCGGGCAGACGGTTGCAATTGAGCAAATCAAAGATGGGCTCGCCCAGATTTCCGCTGTTGTGCAGACCAATGCCGCCACCGCAGAGGAAAACTCCGCGACGAGCGAGGAGATGTCTGCCCAGGCTGCCGCGTTGCGCGGGGAAGTTGGAAAGTTCCGGTTGAACGGTGAGAACACGGCGCACCGCACGAGCCAGGTTTCCGCGCCTGCTCATAAAAAAGAGAACGCCGAACTTTTGCAGTCTGACCGTATGGCTCTGGGAAAGTATTAATCGAAGCAAGTTGATAGAAGAAAATAAAGGTGTGCGCCAAGGCGCACACCTTTTATACAAAATAAGATCACAAAACGAGGATCGGCTGAGCAAAACTGTAGTAAAAAAGGGGTAAGGTCCGCTAGGTCTAAATGTTACAGACGCCGTTTTCTGCGGCGAATTTCACGGCGCTGCAGTTCGAAAATGGTGGAATAAAGACGGTCGGTTGCTTTATCATCCAAATCCTCAAAGCGGCAGCCGTATAAGACGCCGCGAGGACGATTTAAGTCGATGCGCTGTACCGAGCAGCAGGCCGAAAGGGGCGCAAAATCTTCGTCGAGCCGCATGTCGGTGAGCTGAAGCATGTCTTTTATGCGGAAAAAAGCGTTGGCCTCGATCAAAACACCCGAAAGGCTGGCGCTTAATACCCGCATAGGATAGACGGGCGGTGCTTCCTTCTCCGGCGCGGAAGGATCGGCGCGCAGCGAGACGAGTCCTTCGCCGCGCACACGCACACGGAAATACTGGCGGCGCTCTGCGCTGCCGTATTGTGTGATGCCCGTAATACGCCAAAAGCTGCTGCCTGCGATATAAACCCGCCCGCCAAGGGGCAGCAGCCCATGCTCATTGCTGAAGGCATGCAGCTTGACAAGCATGCCGTACTGCACAACCGGCATCTCGGAGCCGTTCATCGAAACGAGCTCAAGCGCCGACTCGCCGTCTTCGCCGTCAAACACGGTGCGAATACGGCCGTGCAACAGCAGGTCGTTTTCCATCGTTTTTACTTCGCATACAGCGCCTACATATTTGAGCAAAAGACTATCCATTCTGCACCCCATGCCTTATGTTAGTATGAAAGCGTCTTCATTATAATAAAGAGCCCCCCGCCGAAGCAGGCTGTTGCAGCTTCAGAAAGAGCTGCCCGGGTCTGCTGAACTATATATATTCAGCGGCACGCGGCACGAAGCGCACGGCCGCTATATTTCGTAGATAATAAGCGAAGAAGAGATGCGCCGCGCCGCTCGCCGGAGAAGGGAAGACTGCGCGTTCGCCGCGCCCTTTGTGTCAAAGAGCCCGCCCGGGCGGGCGGGCTCTAATGTAGCTTTGATAAGCGCTTGCGCGCCTTGGCTTACTGGAGCAGCTGGAGGATCGACTGCGGCTGCTGGTTGGCCTGCGCGAGCATGGCCTGCGCAGCCTGGGTCAGGATGTTCATCTTGGTGTAGTTCATCATTTCCTTCGCCATGTCCGTGTCGCGAATACGGCTGTTAGCAGCGCTCATATTCTCGGTGGTGGTGTCGAGGTTGTTAATGGTGTACTCAAGACGGTTCTGCAGCGAGCCGAGGTTGGCGCGGTTGGTCGAGACCTGGTTGATCGCGTCCTTGATGGTCTGGATCGAGTTGCCGGCCGCGTCCTGCGTGGAGACATCAACGGCGGTGGTGCCGATACCCGAAGCGGTCAGATCGTCAACCGAGACGGTGACGTGGTTGTAGTTAGCGTTGGTATCGCCGACCTGCAGCTTGAGACCCGTGCCCACACCCGGGGTAACGGCCTTCGCGGTGCTGTCGAGAGCAGCGGCCGCACCAACAGCGATGTCTGCGGAGGTGCTCAGCTTGAAGCTCTTCAGGGCTTCGACCTTCGTAACATTGGCAGCGGCCACGGTACCGTTGGTCAGCTTTGCTTCTACGGCGCCGGCGACAGCCTTTTCAATGTCCGCGACACTGTAATCCTTTGCTGCGCTGTTATCAAGCGTGATGGTCAGAGCAGTGCCGTCTGCAGCAACGTCTACCTTAATGGTGCCGGCACCGGGCTCGCCAGCAGCGGTCATATCGCCCGACTGAATCTGGATAGTGCCGGTGTAACCTTTGCCCACAGAAGCAGTGGTCTTCTGGGTACCCAGTGTCAGGTCGACCTTGTTCGGGGTGCTGGACAGGTCGCCGTTCAGCAGGTTGATACCGTTGAAGTTGGTCGACTGAGCAATACGAGTAATTTCCGAGTTCAGGTCGCTGACTTCCTTCTGGATGGCTTCGCGGTCAACATCGTTCTGGATGGTGCCGTTGGCCGACTTGGTGGCCAGCTCGACCATACGGTTGAGCATGTTGTGAATTTCCTGGGTGGCGCCTTCAGCCGTCTGGATGAGGCTGATGCCGTCCTGCGAGTTGGCCGAAGCCTGCTCGAGGCCCTTGATCTGCGCCTTCATCTTTTCGCTGATGGCGAGGCCGGCGGCGTCGTCGCCAGCGCGGCTGATGCGGAAGCCCGAGGAGAGCTTTTCAAGGCTCTTGGCGACAGCGCTCTGGTTGGAGCTGAGGTTTCTATAAGCGTTTGTCGACATTGTGTTGGTTCTTACTACCATTCCCATGAGTTATACCTCCATGTTTTTTATAGAGAGAAAGTCCTTTTTCCCTCTTTTTTTATTTCCACCCCGCGGATGTTGTGCACCGACACCCGCGAGATAAAAACCGTTTGCATCGGCTGTCATTGCCGTTACCATAGTTATACGCCGCTTTTTGGGAATTGAAAGTGCTTCTTAAAAATTTTTTGGAACTATTTACTGCTGCTTTGCGTGCCCAGCAGTGTCGACCAAATGTCGTTGACATACTCGACGGAGCTGAAATAGGTTGCCGCGATAATATGTACCGGAACACGCAGGGTCTCGGCGCAGTGCGCCACTTTCGTCCACCGTCCCTTTTCATACGCCACGCAAAGCGTAAGCAGTTCCTGACACGGCCCCTCTTGACCAAGCAGGCCGTTTTTGATTTCGTCGGCTAGCGGAAGCTGGCTAACGGCATCGGCAAGCGGAACTTCAAGCAGCACGTCAAGCGTCGAAAACATGCCGAGCAGATAGGCTGATTCACCTGAAATGGGGAAGGCGGGAATCGCCTGCGAGATCTTCTGGCAAAAGACGGCGCGCAAGAAAGAGGTTTTGATCAGCTCCTCCGCCATGCCGCTGTCGGGCACGAAGCTCATCAGGTAGATCCACTGTTTGAGCTGGCCCAAACCTAGGATGGTAAGCGCCTGCTTGACCTCGCGAATGCGGTTGGGCAACGCGAAATAGGCCGAGTTTACCATTTTGAGCAGAGAGAAGGTCAGCGTGACGTCGAGCGAAACGAGCTGCTCGATCTCGTCAAAATCGGGCTGCGGCCGCGTAATGGCGGCCATCAGCCGGAAGAAGGTAGAGTGCAGCTTTTCCGGCCGGTGCACCTTGGTCTTCATCATTTCGGCGACGCTCTCGCCCTGAATATAGTCAAAGCCATAGACCACGGCCCGTCCGCGTGCGTCGGGTGTGTTGACGTGGTAGGCGATGGGCTTCTTTTTCAGCCGCTTGGCGATGCTCACGATGTTTTTGATGCTCTCCTGATCTCTGGTCGGATGGGAAAAGTCGACCTTCAGATATTCCATATCAGGCAGAATGTCAAGATGGCGGTTGTAAAAATCAAAGCCGTTGAGCGCCATACGGTAGCCACGCTCTTTATACTGCTTTAAAATCGAAACTGCCTGGGGGTTGACGAGCACATTGTCCTCAATTTGGATCACTAGTTTTTTCTCGTCAAAAATCTTGGGCACGTTTTGCATCAGCAGATTGGGGGTAAAGGTGAGAAACGCATCCTTGCCCTCTAAAAAGCTGTGGCGGTCAATTTGATTGAAGAAGGAGATGATCGCCGTGGCGGCGGTGGTGTCATTCTGGTTGTAAAGCGTGCTGCTATCCTGCTGATACACGATTTCATAGGCTTCCACATGCTGCGCTTTGTTGATAATGGGCTGGCGAACGATATAAGCGTCCATAGCTATCCTCCTCAGATGCTGTTGTTCCAAAATATCTCGGCGCAATCTCCGTCTTGCAGCTCTTTGATGTAGGATGCGGGCTGCCCGTTCAACATCTGCACGATTTGGCCCTGCGGGTTTTGCGGGTCAATGTCGGCATAGGGCAAGAGGTCAAAAAACTGATAGGGCAGGCCGCCCTCTCGAGGAGGAAGGCGCAGCGGGCGTCCGTTTAGCTCGATGATGAGCGCGCGAGGTTGCGAGGCCGTGCTGTCGTGCGTTGACTCAATCGGGGGAGCGCCGACGCTCGGCGCTTCAGGCTCCCGCACAGGGCGAGACACGGGTGGGTTGGCAGCGGGCGCGGGGGGATACTCGTCCGCGGGTACAAGCGAAACCGCGTCGCCTGCGGCGAGCGCGTACTCCTCGCCGCGCGGGATGCCGTTGACCAGAGCCGCCTGACCGTCGAGCGAGACGCCGACGGCGGCGCACAGCTGGCCGACGGTTGCAATGCGGGTCAGCACGATTTCATCGCCCGATTTGATGGCGTAGTCCTTTTCCTGCGGTACGCCGTTCACCGTGGCAAAGCGCCCCACCGAGACGGGCTGCCCCTCCAGCGTAACGGTAAATCGGGAAAACACGTCCGCAAGGTCAGAGAGCGTCAGCGCGGCGTCCTCACCGCATTCGGCGGGGGTGAACGTAAGCACGTCGCCCGGCTGAACGGTATCGGTCAGCGCGGCGGGAGCGCCGCGAAGCATGACTTCGGCGGGGCGGGCGGGCTTACCCCATGCGACGCGGCGTTCGCCGTTCAGCGTATAGCTGATGCTTGCGCCCGCTTTGCCCATCAGCTGGCGGTAACGATAGCCCGACATTTGCAGTACGCCGAGTACCGATGTATCCCAGAGGTTGAAGAGGTGCAGCTTGCGGTCGTTGACGGTGACGACAAACGAGTCGTAAGCGCGCTGCGATGCGGCGGTAATCGCGATGCCAAGCGGCGTCGCGTATTCGGGAGAGAGCAAGTTTTCTTCGGCCGTAATCATGCGGCGGATGTATACGTTTCCGCCGACGGCCACATGTTTTTCATCAAGCCCCAGCGCCTGCGCCACAAGCGTTTGCAGTGTCGGTGTGCGGCTGCCTCCGCCGACGAGAAACACGGCGGCGGGAGCCTTTCCGTTGGTCTGCGCGATCTCCTCACAGATGACCGACGCAAGCTTTTCAATGGCGGGGCAGATCATGCGGTAGATTTCCTCGCCCGGTATCGTTTGGGAAAAGCCTAAAATATTATCAAAGGTAACGGGAGCGTTTATATCGGCAGACAGCTGCATTTTAATCTGTTCGGCGGTCTGGAAGTCGACCAGGCAGGCGCGCATGACCTCTTCGGTGATTTCGTCGCCCGCGACGGTCGCCATCGTATAGGCCGACACGCTGCCGCGGTCGCATAGCGCGATGTCCGACGTGCCCGCGCCGATGTCGCACAGCGCGAGGTTGAGCTTGCGCAGGTCGGGCGGAATGATGGCGTTCATCGCCGCGATCGGCTCGAGTGTAAGGCCGGATACCGTCAGCCCGATGAGAGCCATGGTGGCGTAGAGGCTCTCCATAACCTCGCGGGGCAGGAAGGTGACAATCTGCGAAACCTCGGCCGTCTTGCCGCGGTGGCCGAGCAGCGTTGAAATAGGGTAACCGTCGAGCCGGTAGCCGCGCACCGCGTGGCCGACGCAGAAAAATGCGTCGCCTTGGCCATCTCCCTCGGTTTCAAGCCGTCCGTATGCCTTTTGAATGGCGCCCAGCTCAAGCTTGGCGACAAATTCGCCCGTAATGGCTTCACCTTCGGGCACGGGCACTTCGTGGCTGCTCTCCATGGTCTTGAGCACGCGCCCCGCCGCCGCGATGTATACCGTTTTCAGCGGAAAGCCAAGTTTCTGCTCAAGGCGCTCTTTGACGAGGCCGGTGATCTTGGCTGTTTCTTCAATGTCTTCGATCTGACCGTCTACCACGGCACGGTTTTTATACTCTTCCCGTTCTGTGCAGCAAACACGAAACAGGTCGCCGTCTTGATAGCCGACGATGCCGATGACGCTTCGCGTGCCGATGTCAAGCGCAAAGATGAGGTTGCGCTCAGTCAATTGGTCCAACGGGCATCCCCTCCTTCGGTAAAGCGTTTGCGTAGGCGGGCAGCTGCTCTGCGGCATATTCCTCAAGGCACATGCCGAACGCCTTGATATATTGCGCGCATGCCACGCCTACATAACGAAAGTGCCACGGCTCCCACTCGATGCCGGTCATGGCCTGCTTGCCCTGTGGATACCGTTCAATAAAACCATATTGGTCGGCATGCGCGCAAAGCCATTTGTAAGCCGCCGTCTTGGCGAAGGCGGGCGTCAGCGAGTTGACGCCCGCGGCAAGCAGGTCGACAGCAAGTCCCGTATGGTGTTCGCTTGCGCCGGGCGGCTGCACATAATCGTATACCGGTGTGCCCGATTTCTTTTGCTGCGCTTCGTACAGGCGTTTCTGGTAGCTTACACTGCGATAAGACGAGCAAATGCGCAGCGATATGCCGTCTGCTTTTGCGTCGGCGATCATGGACTGCAGTGTTTCCTCGATGCGGCTGTCAACCCGCCCGCCCGATACATTTGCGAGCACGACGGAGAAATCGGTCGGCAGGGGGTATTGCTCGTTCACCAGAATGAGACTCCACGGCGTTCCGCCATTCTCCGTGACGGGCGAGCCATCAAGCCCACCGCCAGCCGCGCTTCCCGCAGCCGTACCGGCCGTGTGGCCTTTGATGTCCGTTTGCATGGAGCCGATGCCCTTCCCTAAGAAGACGACGAAGATGGCAATGAGCACAAATCCCCAAGACCGTGGGCCGGCACTGCGCCGCGCTCTTTCGTTTTGCGCCGCGTACGCCTTGACCTGCTGCAAATGCCTATTCATGGTCAGTGCCCCGACCCGCGCGCTGCTGCGAGGCAAGTTCCTGCTTGGCGGCGGTTGACAGAATGCGTTGGTAGACGGTGGCGATTACCTGGTAAAGCTCGGGGGGAATGCTTGAGCCGACGTCGAGCATGCAGAGCAGTGAGGCGGCGCTGTCGTCGCGATAGACAGGGATGCCCTGCGTTTCTGCAAGGTCGATGATACGGTCGGCCACGGCGCCATAGCCCGACGCGATAACAACGGGGGCGCTGTCCCCCGAGAAATCGTATTTTAAAGCCGCCGCTTTTTTTCGGTTAGATTTTGACATCGACACCCACTCGCTTATAAGGTAATGATTTGAATACGTCCATCAGGGAGCGCGTTTTCTGAAGCGCACGCACCGACGTTTTGCCCGCGCGATACTCCGTCTCCGACAAAATGGAGGGGAAGGAGGATATCAGCGGCTGATAGGCCGTCTCGAGCCCCGGCGGACAGTAAAGGAAGAAGTCAATCACTCTGCCGCGCACGAAAAACTCGGCCTCGAAGCGGCCGACGTGTTCGACGTCGATGACGACGAGAAAGTGCAGTCCCTCCTCCGAGCCGGGACGGTTTTGTCCCTCGCCCTCGCTGCCAGAATGAATCCAGACCTCGGCAAACGCGCGGAAGTTGTCGGCGTAGGCGGGCAGGATGTAGTGCAGCAGGGGCGTGAAATTGCAGGGCGAGGAGAGCAGGCTGTGCAGGATTTTTTCGTTTTTTGCCGCGTCTGAAATACTCTCCGTCTCCTGCCCGACCTGCCGCGAGAGCAGCCCGATGAGGGCGTCCATTACCTTGGACTCCGGCTGCGCGCGCAACGTCTGATTGGGATTTGCGAGAAATTCTGCAAAGACTCGCATAAACTCCTGCCGCGCAGACTGCGGCAGAGCCTGCCGCAGCTCGTGCGCCGCGTCGTCTAAAAACGCGAGATTGTCATTATAGCGCGACAGATTATACGTCATAATAGAAAGCACTTTTTGCATTTTCGGCGTGCAAAACATGCTGTTCGCGATTTCTTTGGAGAGCGCCAGTGCATCGGATTTAAGCAACGCGAAGTTTTCTCGCGCGCCGGGAGAAGAAAGCTTATGTATCAGCGCCTTAAGCCGCTGCGACGACGGTTCGCGCGCCGGCAGAGAGGCCTGCAGATAGGTCAGATTGTTGACTACGGCCTTGAGAATGTCCTGCCGTCCGCCCGTCTGGCTGATGGCCTTGAGCAGGTTTGCGATGGCCTGCGTCAGACGCGGCTGCTCACGCCCCGCCTGACCGGCGGTGCGCAAAAAATCATATAGCTCGCCGCGGAAAAAGGTGGCTTCGCGCTCTTGCCGCACCATTTCCTCGGCAAGTTCCTCCGGCGAAAGCAGAAGCTCGTGAAACATCTGCTCGATCTCCTGCGTAACCGTTTTATTGTTTGCGGGCACGAGCTTAAAAATTTCTTCGAGCAAAAAGATGTTTTTAAGATAAGAAACCGTAACCGCTGGATCACGCAGCAGGTTCATGAGCAGTGTGGGCGCGTCACCGTTTTCAAGCGACCCCGTATTCTGCTTCAGCAGCTCGCTTTGGTTGTGCGCTTGAATGACGCGCGAGGTGTCCTGAAGGGGAAACGGCGCCACGGCCTCTGGTTTTTGCTTGGGAGAAACGGCTTGGTTGCTGCTGACGAGCGGCGTAGTTACTTTGAGAATATCAGGCACGCGTGGTCACCTTCTTTCGCGCGGGATGAAACCTTGAACAAGTGTCAACTTGCCATATGATATTTATGACATGGTTCTGAAAAAACGCAAGGTGTGGCGCGCCGCTTTCAAAAAAACTTGCGCATATTGTTACGTTTTATCAAAAGAGTAGCATAACTGAATATACAGAGAACCATAGAATTCGATAAATAGGGGTTGGATGATATGAGCCGTATAGATCCCGGAATGAAGGACATGCTGGATACGTTTATCCACGAAACAGAATCCATGCTGGAGCAGCTTGACGAAATTCTGCTGGAATCCGAGCGCGCGCGCAGCATTTCGGATGAAAATATCAGCAGCATTTTCAGAATTACGCACACCATCAAGGGCTCCGGTGCCATGATGGGCTTCGAAGAAATCTCCAATGTCTCGCATGCGGTAGAGGATGTGTTCTACATTCTGCGTGACGAGCCGCAATCGCTGGGCCGTGTCTTTGATACGATCTTCGACCTCGTGTTCCAGACCTCCGACTTTTTGAAGCGTGAGCTTGAGAAGCTGCATGAAGAGGACTATACCGCGGGCAATCCGGAGGGGCTTATCACCCGTCTGCACGAGCAGGTGCGCGTGCTGAAGGGCGAGGATGGCGGTACCGCCGCGCCTGCGCCAAAACAGGCTCCCGCACCCACATACGCGGCAAACGGGGAGACATATACCATTCACGTCGTCTTTGAAGATGACTGCCAGATGGAAAACATGCGCGCTTACATGCTGATGACGCAGCTGCAGCATTGCTGCGACGAGTTGAGCTCGGTACCGCCGCATCCGGAGACCGACCCCTCGTATTCGGAAGAGATCGTGAAAAACGGCTTTACGGTTCACTGCCGTCCGAGCCGCTCGATCGACGCGGTGTGCAAGGTCATCGAGGGCGCGCTTAACATCAAAACCTATGAGGTGACGCAGGCGCGCAAGCAGCCGGTGCAAGCAGTCGCGCAAGCGGCCACGCCGAACGCGCCGTCTTCCGCGCGCCAGCCGGAGGGCGAAGCGCCCGCCGCGGCGCTCGACGGTGGCAAGACCGGAATGGGGCTTATGAAAAGCGCCAAGCAGAGCCTGATCAGCGTCAACCAGTCAAAGCTCGATCACCTGATGGACCTCGTCGGAGAAATCGTTACGGCGGAGTCGATGGTCGCGCGCAATCCGGACCTTGATGGGCTTAAGCTCGACAACTTCAACAAATCGTTCCGCGAGCTGCGCAAGCTGACCGACGAACTGCAGGATATCGTCATGTCGGTTCGCATGGTGCCGCTGCAGAGCACATTCAATAAAATGGACCGCATTGTGCGCGATATGTCGAAAAAGCTCGGCAAAAAGGTGGAGCTCGTCACCGAGGGCGGCGACACGGAGGTCGATAAAACGATCAACGACGCCATCGTCGACCCGTTTATGCACATGATCCGCAACTCGATGGATCACGGCGTCGAGTTGCCGGAAGAGCGTCTTGCGCTCGGCAAGCCGGAAACGGCCCGCATCTTCCTTTCGGCACGCAATGTGGGCGGCGAAATCCTCATTGAGGTGAGCGACGACGGCCGCGGCCTTAACGCGGAGGCACTGCTGGCCAAAGCTTCCAAAAACGGGCTGCTGACTAAGCCGGCGTCCGCCTATACGGAAAAAGAAGCGTTCGGCCTGATTATGATGGCCGGCTTCTCGACCAATACCGAGGTAACCGAGTTTTCGGGACGCGGCGTCGGCATGGACGTCGTACGCAAAAACGTCGAGCAGGTGGGCGGCGCCATCTCGATCAGCAGCGTGAAAAA
>MEFT01000018.1 GCA_001725215.1 Clostridium sp. SCN 57-10 | reverse complement strand
TGGTCGCGTTGAGCTTCGGGCCGTGCGCAGCGTTCGCACATGGGCGCGACGCGCATGATTTCTCGCACCTTTGCCACATTGATACCAAAAAGCTCGCCGCCGATGGTGAACTCCATAATTTCCAGCTCGTTCGTCCCCGATTCGAGCAATATTTCGGTTTGTCTCGACTCTCTCACGCGCAATCCATCCTTTCGTTCCGGCCGGAACGCGCCGGCTTCCTTTCAGTTATTCTACGAAACGCCGCGTCCGCAATAGAGGCGCGCTTAATATCGCCACTCGCCTTTGTTCACCGAGCGTATCACCATGCTGCCGTCAAGTGATGAGAAAACCTGCGTACGGCCGTAGTTTTTGCCGGTATCCTCCGCCGCGATGGGAATACGCTGCCGCGCAAACGAGTTGTTGACGCAGGCGAACATCTGCGCGCCGCCCGCGATTTTAGCCGAAAGGCGCGCGTGTGCCGCACCCATCAGCTCCATTTTGCGAATGAGCATGGCGATGGCCGTATCGGCATATTTTGCGCCTTGTTTGTCGATTCCCGAAAAATCCGCACTATTCGGCAGCATGATATGCGAAAGCCCGGCGATTTTCATCAGCCCGTCGTATAAACAGATTCCGACGCACGAGCCGAGCGCATGGGTGATCAAAACGTCGCCGCCTTTTGCGACGTTAAGATCGGCAATTCCCACCGTGATTGTTTGGCTCATTCGTCCAGCCCCAAACTTTGCATAATTTTACGCAGCCCCTCTACTTCGGGGATAAGCAGCAGGTGGCTTGCCGCGCGATCTGCCTGTTGGTTGAATTCATCCTCAATAAAAATAATTTTATCGCTGATGTTGGCGTAATAAATAGCCGGCACGCTTAGGATAGAGCCAACCATGTCAACGCACAGGCTGGGCACCGAAATATGTACGGCGAGGTCGGTAAGCGACGCCATCGCGTTTGCGTAAGAGGCGGCCATGATGTTACCCACCTCCATAATGGCCGAGCGGCTGTCTTCGTCAAGCTCGGCACGCTCGTCAAACGAGCTTCCCATCAGATCGTTGAGAATCATGTGCGCCAGCTCTTTGTGAAGCAGGAACATCATCATACCCGTCACATCGCCTGTCAGCGAGAATAGCAGTCCTACAAACAGGCTCTCCGCGCCGCCGAGCTGTTCGACGACGTCGTTGTATTCCAGCACCTTAATCTTGGGCACGGCAATGTTCACCGGCTTTTCAAGCATGGATGAAAGCGCCGAAGCGGCGTTTCCAGAACCGATATTGCCGATTTCACGCAGTGCGTCAAGCTGATCGGCGTTCAGCTGACTGTAATCTTTCAGCTCCATAGCAGCTACCTCCTAAGGTTATTGACCGTCTGCTCATTTTCATCAGCCGCCTGCACAACACGGGCGCTGATCTGGTAAGCGCGCTGCACCTCAATGAGGCGCGCCATCTCATCAACCAGCGAAACGCTTGACCGCTCCAGCATGCCGGAAAGCACATTTGCCGCATCACCCGTCACGGCGGTCGCGGCGCCTGTATTTGCCCCCGCGAGATAGCGGTTGGCCGAAGCGGGCGTCAGCC
Organism: Clostridium sp. SCN 57-10; assembly: GCA_001725215.1. GTDB lineage: Bacteria > Bacillota > Clostridia > Oscillospirales > Butyricicoccaceae > SCN-57-10. The sequence continues at coordinate 12,413 of MEFT01000018.1, read as the reverse complement.
CTGCGGCATTTTGAAAGCGGAAGACGCCGAGTTTCTCGCGTATGGCGGCATAGTCGTAAGCACCTGTTTTGGCGTCGCCCGTCACCGTGATGCGTGCACCGCGCGCGTCAAGCACATAGCCGCCGTCCTGCGTGACAAGGCTGGTGCCGCGCCCCTCAAGCCCGAGGGAAAAGTTCCCGTCACGTGTATACTGCACCTGTCCGTTTTTCTCCACGGCGAACCAGCCCTCGCCTTCGATGGCAAAGTCGAGCCCTTCGCCTGTCTGCAGATAGGTAACGGGCGAATCGGAAATGCCGCTCTGCACGACACGTACGCCGTTTCCCGCGCGCGCTACTTTCTCTGTATTGGCGTAAAGATCGCTGTTCAGCAAGCTCTGAAACGAAACGGACTGGCTCTGAAAACCGTTTGTGTTGACATTTGCCAGATTATTTCCGATCGTATTAAGTGCCTCCTGATAGGCCACGAGCCCCGTGGCGCCGGCATAAAACGCGGATTTCATTACGCTTCACTCCTTCTTATTCCGTGCGGCGTGCGGCATTAGACCGCCGCGATCTGGGTTGCCTTGCGATTGAGTGCGTCTCCGATCTGCAAGGCCGAGCTGCACGCCTGAAATGCTCGCTGCGATTCGATAAGCAGCGTCATCTCGCGGTTCATATCGACGTTGGATTGCTCGAGCCGGTTTTGCAGCACCGACGTGTCTCCCGCGGGCAGCGTCTGCGTGCCTGCGGGGAAGCGGAACATGCCGTTTTCCAGCTTTTCAAGCGCCGTGTTGTCGGCGGGCGCCGTGATGCGCAGCGTGTCAAGGTAGTTGCCCGAGGCATTGAGCACATCGCCCGTATCCGTCACGGTAAAGGAACTGCTGCCCGTAGTAATCACGCCCTTCGTGCCGAGCACGCGCCCCACACCGGGCAGCACAAGCGCGCCGTTTTCGTCAAGATCAAACGCGCCGTTGCGCGTCAGGTACGTGGTGCCGTCTGCGCCCGCGATGTTGAAAAAACCTTCTCCGGCAAGGGCAAGATCACAGCTTCTGCCTGTTTCGGCAATGGCGCCGGGATGAAAGAGCGATACCGTCTCATCGGCAACGGCGGCCGTCGCCGAGGCTCCGTTCGCAACGGCAGTGCCGGTGCCGCCCTCGCGGCGCGTCAGCAGCTCTTGTTCAAACGACGAAATGAGCAGCCGGTCTGCGCGATACCCCGCCGACTGTGTGTTGACTAGGTTGTTTCCAATCACATTCAGCTCGCGCTGACGCGTCAAAAGACCCGACGCGATCGTGTAATATCCCGATAGCATGCTCTTACTCCCTTTCCTTACAGCTCTCCGCTGTCGTGATATTCATATCCGCGCCGGCGCAGCGCCGCGGCCATCTGCTCAAGCGCCTTTTTACGGATCTGCGAAATTCTCTGGGGCGAAATATCAAGCACATCGCCGATTTCACGTAAATTCAGGTTTTCATAATAATAAAGCGTAATAACCTGCCGCTGTTTGGCGGGCAGCGACTCGATGCTTTCGGCAAGCGCCTGCCGCAGCTCGCCGCGCAGCAGCCCTTGGATGGCCTCGTTTTCCGTTGTTCCTCCCGCGGTCGGCACACCGTCATACGCCGACTCGAGCAGGTCTTCAAACGAAACAGTATCAATGACCGATATCTCAAGCATCACCTTGCCGAGCTGCGCTTCCGTCATGCCGAGGCGATCGGCAAGCTCCTGTGTGGTGGGTTCGCGCAGAAGCTCCTGCTCAAGCGTTGTTTTGCTCTGCGAAATCTTTTTGCGCGCCTCCCACAGGCGGTTAGACAGCCAATTCTGCTTGCGAAGATATTTCAAAATGGCACCGCGTATGCCGAGATAGCTGTATGTATCAAAGCTGGCACCGAGCGTCGGATCATACCGCTCGATACAGTCCATCAGCGCCAGAATCCCCTGATTAAAAAAGTCATCATAGGGAATATTCGACAGCAGAATAGAGCGCATTCCGAAAATAGCGGTATTGACATACTGCAGATAATGCATCACAAGGCGGTTGCGGAGCTCGAGGTCACCCGTCGCCTTATACTGCAGCATAAGCTCCTCGGGGTTTGCAACGCGTATCTCTTTTACGGCGTGTGCACTCTGTGCCGACATATTCGTTCACCCTCTCATCGTTCAGATAGCGTAATCGTCCCCAGCGATTGAATCTGCACGCTTGCGTCCAGATCGTTGAAGGACAGCACCGTGACGTTGGGAAAAAACTGATCGAGCAGTTTTTTAAAGTAGACGCGCACAACGGGCGACGTGAGCACGATGGGCTGCTGGGCAAGCCGCTTCATCTTCTCCAGCTCGTCAGACGCGCTGACCACAATTTTTTGTATGGTTGCCGCGTCAAGAGCCAGGTAAGAGCCGGTATCATGCTTTTTGACGCTTTTGATGACTACATCCTCTACGTCGCTCGCAAGGTTGAGCACCTTGATCTGCCCCGCGGAGGAAAAACGCCGTGTGATCGTACGCCGCAGCGCCTGCCGCACATATTCGGTCAGCATGTCACTGTCCTTCACGACGGGCGCGTACTCGGCCAGCGTTTCAAGAATGGTTTCAAGATCAAGGATGGGAATGCCCTCGCGTAGAAGGCTACGCAGCACACGCTGCAGCTCGTTGAGCGACACGACGCCCGGCACCGTTTCGTCTACCATGCTCTCGCTGCGGCGCTTGAGGTTGTCAACCATGCGCTTGACCTCTTGACGGGTCAGCAGCTCATGCGCGTGATGCCGCAGCAGCTCCGACAGGTGCGTGATGACGACCGACGTCGGGTCGATGAGCGTATACCCCACCATTTCGGCGCGCACGCGCTTGTCGTCGCTGATCCATTTTGCGGGGAGCCCGAAGGCAGGCTCTACGGTTTCGATGCCGTCTACGTCGTCATCCGGCCGAAGGTCTTCGGGCGCAAGACCGAGGTAGTGGTCAACCAGAATTTCGCCGACGGCGATCGATTCGCCGCGCAGCAAGATTTCATACTGGTTGGGGTTAAGCTTGCCGCTGTCTTTCATGCGGATCGAAGGAATAACCATGCCCATTTCGTCCGCAAACTGCTTGCGAAGCATGACGATGCGGTCGAGAAAGCTCCCGCCGCTCTTTTCATCCACGAGGGGGAGCAGGCTGTATCCCACGTCAATGCCGATGGCATCGACGGTGAGCAGCCCATACACGTTGTCAAGGTTTTTATAGAAGCTGACCTCGCTTGTTACCTCCTCCATAGGCTGCGCCTGCTGCACGGCCTCGGCGAGCGCCACGCGGGTCTTGCGAGACAGCGTGATGCCCAGTGTGAGCAGCATACCCGAAAGAAGCAGCACCTGAAGCGGCGGGAAGCCGATGAAAGAGAGCAGCGGCAGCGCCGCGCCCGCGATAATCAACACCGTGGGCTGAGAAGAAAATTGACGCATCACATCGGTGTTGAGGTTCGATTCCGACGCGGAGCGTGTGACGATCATGCCGGTCGCCACCGAAATGAGCAGTGCGGGCAGCTGGCTCATCAGTCCGTCGCCCACCGTGGCGGTCGAATAGGTTTGCACCACCGAGCCAAAGTCGCCTCCGCCAATGAGGCCGACGAGCAATCCACCGATCAGGTTGATGAGTGTGATGACAATGGAGATGATGGCGTCGCCCTTGACGAACTTCGAGGCGCCGTCCATCGAGCCGAAAAAGTCGGCCTCGCGCTGAATTTTGCTGCGCCTCAGCTGTGCCTGCTTTTCATCGATCAGTCCCGAGCTTAAGTCGGCATCGATCGCCATCTGCTTACCGGGCATCGCGTCAAGCGTAAAGCGCGCCGAAACCTCGGCCACGCGCTCCGCACCCTTGGTAATGACGATAAACTGCACGAGCACGATGATGAGAAAGATGACCAGTCCGACGACGACGTTGCCGCGGATGACGAACTCGCCGAAGGTTTTAATGACCTCGCCCGCATAGCCTCCGTTTGACAGGATGGAACGCGTCGACGACACGTTAAGGCTGAGGCGCAACAGCGTGGTGATAAGCAGGAGAGACGGGAAAATGGAAAATTCGAGCGGCTCTTTGATGTACATGGTCATCAATAGGATGATGAGTGACAGCGACAGGTTCAGAATGAACATAAAGTCGAGCACGCCGGGCGACAGCGGAATGATAAGCGTTGCCAGAATGGCAATGACAAACGCCGATATTGCGTTGTTCAGAAACTTCAGACGCATATCAGTTTGGGTTCCTTTCCTTCAAGGCGTAAACGAAGGCAAGCACCTGCGCAACCGCTTTAAAATACTGCTCCGGTATCTCTTCGTCAAGCGCCACCGTATCAAACAACGCCCGTGCAAGCGGCTTGTTTTCGGTGACGTGCACGCTGTTTTCTTCGGCAATGCGCACGATGCGCAGTGCTACCGCGTCCGCACCCTTAGCGATGACGACGGGCGCGCGGTTTTTCTGCTGGTCATATTTAATTGCAACCGCAAAGTGGGTGGGGTTTCGTATTACAACGTCGGCGCTCGGAACGCTTTGCATCATGCGGCGGCGCGAGCGCTGCTGCTGCATGGATCGCAGGCGTCCCTTGATCTGCGGATCGCCCTCCACCTGCTTATATTCATCTTTAATCTCCTGCTTGCTCATGCGCAGATTTTTCTCGTATTCCCACCACTGATACAGATAGTCGGCCGCGGCCAGAAACGCGAAAATAATGCTTGCTTTGAGTACGAGACTAAAAATTATTTGCCCTGTATAACTCATGGCCTGCACGAACGAAAGGTCGCTCAGACTGGGAAGGCGCAGCAGCTCGTCCTTGCCAACCGTGTAAATGAGATAGCCGAGAATGGATATCTTGGCAAGCGATTTAAGCAGCTCGACGGCGCTGCGCAGCGAAAACATTTTTTTCAGCCCGCTCAGGGGATTGATGCGTTCTCCCTTAAAGGCGTACGACTTGCTTGAAAAAAGCATTCTGGTCTGCAGCATCGTCGTGACGATGGCAGCAGCCGCACAAACAAGCAGCAGTGGCAGCGCTGTTTGTGCAAACACAAGGCAGCCCTCGAGGAAAAAGTGGTTAAGGTCGGTCTGCGTGATGCTTTCCTGCGTGGGCAGGCGCGAGAAAAAGGTTCTCAGCGTGCCCTGCATTGCCCCGAAACCGGAGGGAAGCAAAAGCTTGATGGCGTAAAATGTGAGCAGCAGGGAGAAAACGGTCACGGCGTCGCGGCTCATAAAAATGTTGCCTTTTTTCCGTTCGTCCTGCTTTCGTTTTTGTGTTGCTTTCTCGGTCTTTTCGCCGGCCATATCATCCCCCCTTTGCGTCAAAGCGGGTGGTGTTATTGCATCGTTGCGAGCAAGGCGGGCAGCGACTTCAGCATTGTATCGAGATACTGCTCCAAAAACGTTGACACCGGCCCCGCAAACAGAAAGAGCAAGCCCATCCCCAGCAGAATTTTAATTTGAAAATTGATCGAAAAGACATTAATTTGCGGAATGAGCTTCATGAGCACGCCCATCGCGATTTCCATGAAAAAAGAGGCGGCCATAAACGGAAGTGCCAGATGCAGCGCAAGGGAAAACGCGGAGGTAAACAGCGTGGTGAGAAATTGTGCTGCGTTTGCACCAACGTGCGCAAGCCCGGGACCGATAAGGTCATAGGACGATGCCATCACCCGTATGAGAATGAGATGACTGTTCGTCGCAAAGAAATACATGGTGAACATCAGCTGAAACAGATTGCCCGATACTGAGACCTGAAGGCTTGTGCCGGGGTCAAACGCCTTTGCCATCGAGAGGCCGAAGCCCATGTCGATGATGTCGCCCGCTGCAAACAGAAGGTAATAAAAAATCTGAAACACAAAGCCGAACGCAACGCCGACCATGAGCTCTGCGACCATGGCGGGCAGCAGTGCCAGTCCGTTTGCCGCTTCGGGTACGGTAAGCGGCGGCGCAAGCAGCAGTGTGATGCCCAGGATGAGGGCAATCTTAAGCTGCGAGGGGATATTCCTCCGCTGCAGGAGCGGATTAAACAGAATCATGCCTCCTATGCGGCAAAAGACGAGCGCGTATTTGGGCAGCTCGCCTGCAAACAGCTGAAGTGTCACGGTATCACAGCCCCGCCATCAGCGACATAAGCGAACTGAAGAAGTCGGTCAGATTGGTCAGCATCCACGAGCCCGCAATGATCAGAATAAACGCGATGGCAAAGATTTTCGGTACAAACGTAATAGTCTGCTCGTGAATCTGCGTCGCGGCCTGGAAAACGGAGATTACAAGGCCGAGCAGCATGCTGACGAGCAGCATCGGCGCCGCCAGCTTAAGTATCATCCAAATTGCCTCGCGAAAAACCAAAAGCACGTCTGCCTGTGACATGCGGCCTCACCCCGTTTCTTCTCAAAGTTGCTAATGAAAGCTGGTAATCAGCATCTCCATGATCAGGCTCCACCCGTTGACGACGACGAATAACATCAGCTTAAAGGGCAGCGAAATCATAGAGGGCGGCAGCATCACCATGCCCATCGACATTAGCGTGCTTGCCACGATCATATCGATGATCATAAAGGGCAGGAAAAGCAGAAAGCCCATGGTGAACGCGCGCTTGAGCTCGCTCGTGATAAAAGACGGCACCACAATGTCAAGTCCGAGCTTCATCAACGACTCAGTATCGGTTACGTCGACCTGCGGCGCGGTGGTTGAAAGAGAGAGAAAGAGGTTTAAATCCTCCTTCTTTGTCTGCTTGAGCATAAAGCGCTTGACGGGCGCTTTCATGCGATCATAAGCGACTTCCTGCGTAATTTCGCCCTTCAGCAGCGGCTGCAGTCCTTGCTCGTTCGCCTCGGAAAGCACTGGGCTCATGACGAACAAAGACAGAAAAAGCGCAAGGCCCACGATGACCTGGTTGGGCGGTGTTTGCTGCAGTCCGAGTGCGCTGCGCAAAAAGGAAAGCACGATGACGATGCGCGTGAAGCCGGTCATCATGATAAGAAGCGACGGAGCGAGCGACAACAGCGTAAACATGAAGAGCAGCTGCAGGCTGCCAAGGCCGCCGTCCGTCCCCGCGTCGAGATTCAGGTTGACCGATGCGGCGCTTGCGCGCGTTGCAAGCAGGATGAGCGCGGCGGGCACGGTGCCCAGTCGTGCGGTGCGTACCGCCCACCGTTTGCGTGGCGGCGCGGCGTGCAAGACGGCGTCCGTCATTTGCGGTCGTCCCCCTCTCCTCTCCCCTTGCGGTTTTGCAGCACATCTTGAAGCACCGATACAAAACTGACGCTCGTCTCGCTGCTCTGCGGTGCACTGGGAAAAGCCTCTGGGTCAAGCTCGGCAAGCATGGAGATGTTTTTTTCGGCTACCCCGATCAAAAACGCCTTCTCTGCGGCTTTTACAACGAGCAGCGTCTGGTTTCTGCCTACCGTCTGACGGGCGGCCACTTCAATCCGGCCGCGCTGCGCCGTGCCCCCCTGATATCGGGCGCCGATGAGCTTGGACGCATAATACGCCCCGGCAAAAACGGCGACCATGAGCAGCAGCGTGCCGACCATCGAAGCAATCAGCTTGAATGTTTCCATTGTGCTGCGCCGCCTTACAGCGGCAGGATTTTATTGACCGTCTGGCTGATGCGCTCCGCCTTAAACGGCTTGACGATAAAGTCGAGTGCTCCCAGCTTGATGGCCTCCATGACCATGCTCTCCTGCCCCATGGCGGAGCACATGACGACCTTTGCGTTAGGGTCCATGCTGCGGATGGTGCGCAGCGCCTCGATGCCGTCCATGTTTGGCATTGTAATATCCATAATGACAAGGTCGGGCTTCTGCTCCTGATAGAGGATCACGGCGCGCTGGCCGTCCTCCGCCTCGATAAACGTGTCATAGCCTGCTTTGCCCAGGTGATTCTGCACCGTTTTGCGCATGAAGCCCGCATCGTCTACAACTAAAATCTTATACATAAAGAGTTTGCCTCCTCAAAATATGATGTGTTAAGAGTGCGCGTTGAGGGCAGCCATCAAATCCTTGGTGCCCACGATTTCCGTAATGCGAACGCCGAAGTTGTCTCCCACAACGACGACATCGCCATATGCAATGAGCTGCCCGTTCACCATAATCTCGGCGGGCGCGCCCGTCTGCGTATCAAGCATGATGACCGATCCCTGCCCGAAGTCCATGATATCCTTAATCTTGCGCTTGGTTCTGCCGATCACGACCGAAACCTCCAGCTGAACGCCCATAAGCAGGCCGAGGTTCGAGTTATATGGCGCCTCGGGCATAAGCGGTCTCGAAAAATCGGGGAACTCCGCGCTTTTCACTGCGACGGGGGGGCTTTGATAGCGCTGATCGGGTATACGCGGCGCGCCGAGATAGGCATTGTCCTGCGCAAAAGGCGGCTGCGGCGCGTAGTACTGCTGTAGTGGCGGCGTCTGCGCATATTGCGGGGGTACGGCATACTGCGGCGGTGCATATTGCGGCGTGAGATCTGACGTATAGGATGCCTGCGGCGCAGTGGGTGGTATAAATTGCGGCACCGGTTCCGGCGCATAGGCCGGCTGGGGGGTGGGCGGCGTATACTGCGGCACCGGCTCCGGCGCATAGGTCGGCTGCGGCGTGGGCGGCGTATATTGCGGCACCGGCTCCGGCGCATAGGCCGGTTGCTGCATGGGGGCCGTATATTGCGGCACCGTTTCCTGTTCCGGTTCAGGTTCTTCCGGAGGATTCACGGCGTTGACGATCTCCTGCGCGAGAGGCACCGCCATAAAGCAGCGGAACGTCGTGTCGAGCACGCCTTTGATCATCATTTTGAACGCAATCGAAATGACTTGATCGTCGCCGCGGATGCCGCTGAAGATACCTTGCGTTTGCTCGAGGTTTTCCGCGAGATGTGCCTCCGGAATGGATATATTGATGGGAATGTTCAAAATTTCAGACAGCGCCGTGGAAGAAGCGCCCATCATCTGGTTCATCACCTCACAGGCCGCGCTCATGCTCATCTCGTCAAACTCAAAGTCCTCCGGGTCGGTGCTGTACTCGTTGCCCATCAGAAGGTCTAAGATAATGCGCATATCGTGCCGCCGAAGCACGATGACGTTGCTGCCTTGAATACCTTGAATATAGTTGATTTTTACGATAATCGCCGGTTCAAGATCGGCGCAGTCAATGTCCTTGAGCTGCCCCATTTCAAGCCTAGGCGTTGTAATCGTCACCTGTTTTTCGAGCATAGTGGATACCGCAGTTGCCGCGGCGCCCATACTGATGTTCATGATCTCGCCTATGGTGTCTTGCTCTTCGGCAGACAGCGTTTTGTCCCGTTCCATCTCCACTGAAATCACCTCTCTGTTATTTGACTTTTTCGCTGACCGCCGTTACAAGCTTTAGCGCTTTTTTGGTGCCTGCCTCGCCGATACGCGCCGTAAACCAGGGAACACCCTCGACGAACACGGAAATATCGTCGTCGATGCGCCGATTGAGCGAGATTACATCGCCCACCTGCAGCTGCGTGATTTCGCTCAGGCTCATTCTGCAGGTATCCAGAAACGCGGTTACCTCTAAGTCGGACTGCTTAATGTAGTCGAGCAGCAGCTCTTGCTTCAGCTTGTCCTTTCCGGGATCCTGCTGTTTGGTCGGGTGGGTATATTTCACGCTGAAGCTGTTGATGATCTCCTCCAGGTTTTCGGCCGGCATGCAGATGTTCGCCGTTCCCATGAAGTGCTCCTCGCGAATTTCGATGCTTACGATGACTACGATGTCCTGCGGAGAGAAGGCCTGCAGAAAGCGGCCGTTTGTCTCCACGCTGCGCAAACTCGTCTTCAGCGGAAAATAGCTGCTCCACGCCTCTTGCATATAGCGCGTGATATTCGTCAAAATCAGCTCGAGCAGCGCGGTTTCAATATCGGTATAATCCCGGTCGGGAGAATAATTTTCTGCTGAACCGCCCATCAGTCTGTCAATCAGCAGAAAGCCGAACGGCGTGGGCAGCTCTATCATGAGTGTCGTTTCACTGTAAGAGGTAGCGTTTGGCTGGAAGGAGATCATACCGACCAGCGTATTGTCGGGCAGCGCGTTATTAAACTCGTGATAGCGCTGTTCCTCCACCTGGCTGATGCTGACCTCGCACACGCTGCGCAAAATGCTTGTGAAATAAGATGAAAGCACTCGTGAGAAGTTTTCATAGAGATTGTTGAGCGATTTCAGCTGATCTTTCGTAAACTTTTTTGGTGACGAAAAATCATATAGCTTTTCTTTTGTTTTTGGTTCCGGTTCTTTTTCGCTGATTCCGGAGCGCATGCGCTTTAAAAGCTCGTCAATCTGATTTTGTGATAATGTTTCCGGCATTGGCCTTTCATTCCCCCTTTCCGGCATCCTTCATTAATCATCCTGGTAAGGCGAAACGGCCTCGCCCGGCGTGCCGCTCTGCGTGTCGGCCGACGGCGTATCCACCGAAGTGTCGGGCGCATAAGGCGGTACAAGCAGGTCAAGCGCGCCGCCCTCCGCAGGGTTCTTTGTTTTGTCATACAGTTTTTCAATTGCGCCATATGGATTTTCGGCGTGTATGCTCTTGACTCCGATGATTGCAAGCTCTACCCTTCGGTTTGACTGCCGCCCCTGCTCGGTGGCGTTGTCCGCAATGGGGAAGTTATTACCGTAGCCCATGACGACGAGCTTGCTCGCCTCAAGTCCGCTGCGATCTTCAAGATACATGGCGACGACGCCCGCGCGCTCGCCGGACAGCATCCAGTCAGATATCGTGGGGTTCACGCGGTTGGTCGTGGCCGTATGTCCGCAGACAAGCACCAGCTTGATATCGTCTTCACTTTTTTTAAGCGCGTCGCCGATCATTTTGAGGATGTTCTCACTGCCCGGCCTCAGTATATACCTATCGGGCTCAAAGAGCACCGCACTGTTAAATCGTATATAAATAACATCGTCTGCCAACGCCAGACCGACGCCACCTGACGAGCCGCTCTGCTCCGCAAACTCGACAAGCTGATTAAACAGCTTTTCCATCGCGCTTACCACCTGCTCGGGCGTCGGAGTTTCGGTGCTCGTAATCTCTTTATTGATGATTTCCTCAATCACTTCCTGCGGCAGGGAGGAAAACGATTTAATAAACTGGGTGAACTTATCCTCGTTGACCGAAGACATGCTGAGCAGCACCGCGAAAAAGGTGAGCAGCAGCGTCACCATATCGGCGTAGGTATTGAGCCACGATTCTCCGCCGCCCTCATCTCCGCGCTGTTTTCTTGCCATGACCTTCCCCCCATTGCTTATCGCGCAGGCGCGCTGTTATGATGCCTTTTTAACGGTCTTTTTGGGTGCCTTTTCTTTCTTGCCGCTCGCCTCGGATTCACTTTCACCCGAACCCAGCTTGGCCGCCAGCTTTTTACGTTGGTATTCCGGCAGGATGTTGACCAGCTTTTCTTGCAGGAGCTTGGGGTTCGTGCCCGCCTGAATGGCCTGCGCGCCTTCGCATATGATGCGCATGCAGAGGTATTCCTCTTCATGTCTCACGCGCAGCTTGTTGGAGATCGGCGCAAAGATAACGTTTGCAAGCAGTGTACCGTAAAAGGTAGTGATGAGCGCAACTGCCATGTTGGGGCCGACCGACGCAACATCCTGCAGGTTTTTCAGCATGTTGATCAGTCCGATGAGCGTACCGACCATGCCGAACGCTGGTCCGAGCGCCGCTCCCTTGTCGTAAATGCCTCGCTCCTGTGAGTGGCGCTCGTCCAGATTATCAAGCGCCGACTCAAGCTGTGTTTTCACGACCTCCGCATCCACGCCGTCGACCAGCATTTGAAGACTCTTTTTGAGGAACGCGTCGCTCATTTCCTCAATGTCGGCCTCCAACGAAAGCAAACCATTGATTCTCGCTTTTTTGGCCTCTTCCACCAGTTTGTCGATATACTCCTCAGGGCGGTACTGGCGCGGCATCACGAGAATTTTGAGGTGCTTCGGAATTTTCGCAAACTGCGACATGGGAAACATAATCATAAGAGTGGCAAATGTGCCGCCTATCGTGATTGCGACGCTGGGCAAATCGTAAAACGCCTTGAGGTTGCCCACGATGATACTGTACGTCTTCTTATCGGGGTTCTCTGCGTCTACAGGGTCTTGGGTCAGCATGATGCTTCCCACAATGAGGATGATCGCAAGGGCAAGCCCCAAGACGGTCATCAGGTCCAATTTCCGTTTCATGGTCCGTTACCGCCTTTTCAGTCGTTGTATGTCACACAGCGAATCGTGCCGTGGGTCGCGTTTCGAAACGCAATCACCTTTTCGATCACTTCGGTCATGGGTTCTTTCACGTTGAAGTAATTCTTGTTGATCAGACGGATCATCGTATCCGGGTTTTCTTCAATGGTCTCGATCAGATCGGAGTTAAGCGCGAAGGTCGTGCCGTTCAGCTTGGTTAGAATAATCATTTAAATTCCCTATCCCTTCTATACTGCCGCCTGGAGGCGGCGGGTAGCGCCAT
>MEFT01000017.1:28020-41191 GCA_001725215.1 Clostridium sp. SCN 57-10 | reverse complement strand
GCGATCAGCGGGTGTATTCGCGGCATCGGCCTGCCGCTCGACATGCAGGCAAGCTTCGGAATTTATTCCATTTCCGACCCGACCGTGCCAGTTGAGCAAATGTGCAACTGGGCGGCCATGGCGGCGCAAACGGTCAAAGACAGCTATCTAGACTATTACTCCTACTATGGCAGCGGCCTGCGCGAGCAGATGCTGCAGGAGCAGGAAATCATAAGCGACCTAGGTTTTGCGCTCGCCGACCATCAGTTTGAGATTTTTTTGCAGCCGCAATATAACCATGTGACGAAAGAGATCGTGGGTGCGGAGGCGCTGATCCGTTGGAATCACCCCGAACGAGGTTATATTTTGCCCGGTCAGTTTATCCCCGTATTTGAAAAAAACGGCTTTATCACGCAGCTTGATCAGTATGTATGGGAAAGCGTATGTAAATGCCTGCGGCGTTGGGTCGACGAAAACAGTCCTCTTAAGGAGATGCCCATTTCGGTCAATATCTCACGGCTCGACTTCTACCGCACCGATTTATGCAGTATTTTTTTCAGCCTGATCGAGCAATATCAGCTCAAGCCTCAGCAGCTTAAGCTTGAAATTACCGAATCAGCTTATATCGACGAGCCGCAGCATGTCATCGACGCAATCAAAAAGCTGCGGGAATACGGTTTCACCATTCAGATGGACGACTTCGGCAGCGGCTACTCCTCGCTGAATACGCTGAAAAACATGCCCGTCGATATTCTAAAGCTTGATATGAAGTTCCTTACGAACGAGGGAGACACGGACAAGGGCGGCAACATTCTCCATTCCATCATCCGCATGGCAAATTGGATCAACCTTCCGGTTATCGCGGAGGGGGTTGAGACAAAAATGCAGGCCGATTATCTGAGCAGCATCGGATGCGAAATCGTACAGGGCTATTATTACTCCCGCCCCATGCCCATCGCGGATTTTGAAAAGCTGTATGCGACGGGCGTCAACGTTTCTCCGCAGTCGGAGGCAGAGGATAACGTCAGCCGCGAGGTATTGCAGGATCTATGGGATCCGGGCAGCCAGACGACACGCTTTTTCGGCACTGTGCTGGGCGCCGCCGCTATCGTTGAGCTTTTTAACAGCAATCTCGAGCTGCTGCGCGCAAACGAAAAGTTTTACACCGTCTGCGGATTTGATCCCTCCATGATCGACGCTCAGCGCACCCATTTGCTCGACGTCATCCACGCAGACGACCGCAGTGCATATGTCAACATGCTGCGAGAAGCCGCCATGACGCACGAATGGGCTTCTTGCGAGAGTCGCTGGGAGCTCAATAGTCGCTCTGTTTGGCTTGATACGCGTGCCCAGCTGCTTGCTTCACATGGTCGGCGCCGGACATTCTGCCTTATTTTTCAGAACATTACGGAAAAGAAGCTGCAAAACGACCGCGTTAATGCGGAAACAAAGCTGCTGCTCAGTGCAATGCCTCATCTTCCATGCATCATTGCGGTGCTCGAGCTAAGCTACCGCATACAGGTGCTTTACGTTCACACATGTACGCATGAAGGGCACCGCGCATGGCTGACCAAAGAAAATTTCATGGACGCGATGCACCCGGATGATCGCACGACGCTTGCCGAGCATCTGCAATGCGCAGTGCAAGATGAATCGGATGTTTCGATCAAACTGCGTTTTTCGTCCAACGGGGTATCCTACCGCCTGTTGGGGGTGCATGCGCGAGGAAGACGGGAATCGAGCCGCACACTGTTTTACACTGTAATTGTGGTCGAGACATAATTGAATCTATATTTCACATAAAACAGGCCGGATACGCAGTATCCGGCCTGTTTTTTCGCTTTCTATGTTCTTTTATTCAGCCTCGACCATTGTTTTCTCTGTGGCTACAAGCTCTTCCTGCTGCATGCATTGCGCGCAATCCTCGGCTTCCTCTACCTGCGCGGGTTCTTCACACGGCTCAGCCTCTTCACACGGCTCGGTCTCTTCGAGCGGCAGGAGTACTTCATATGCGTTCGGCACTTTCGTTTCGTGCTGCACCATCTTCAAAAGTGCTGCGGCATACGCTTCGTCGACCGAGCGCAGACGGAACCGAGCGGTCAGCTCGCGAAGCAGATATGACTGGCTGGAAAGCTCCTGGCTTGCAGCCGCGCTCTGCTCAGCTGCCGCCGCGTTTGCCTGCACCACCGCCGAAATATGCCCTACACCGCCGTTGATTTGCTCGACATGGGTCGCTTCTTCCTGTGCGGCCTGCGCAATCACGTCGATCAGCGTCACCACTTGCTGTGCCATCTCGGCGCTCTTGCGAAGCGATTCGGCTGTACGCTCCGCAATGCGCGAACCGCCTTCTACCGCACGGTTTGTTTCGGCGATCAGCTCGGTCGTGCCCTTGGCCGCTTCGGCCGATTTGCCCGCAAGATTTCTCACCTCATCCGCGACAACCGAGAAGCCCTTACCCGCCGCGCCCGCGCGCGCCGCCTCAACGGCGGCGTTCAGCGCAAGAATGTTGGTCTGGAACGCAATATCCTCAATGATTTTAATCACCTTGGAAATTTCCTTAGACTTGCGAGTAATTAACTCCATTGCGTCGGTCATCCGCTTCATCTGCTCATTGCTGCCCATCAGCTCAGCCCCCGTAGCCTGCGTCATGGCGCGCGCTTCTTCCGCGTTCTGTGCGCTGTGGCGAATCTTCTCATTGACTTCAGAGATCGAGCTGGACAGCACCTCTAGGGAGCTTGCCTGCTCGGTGGTGCCCTGTGAAAGCGACTGCGCACCACCCGCCACCTGACTTGCGCCGCTGTCGACCTGATAGGCAGCCTGATTGATCTGCTGCAGGGTAAGATTCAGGTTGGCAAGCAGAGCCTCAAGGTTGTCCTTGAGTTTTTTAAACTGGCCATCATAGTCCTTTTGCAAGGTGACGGTCAAATCGCCGCGCGCAATGGAGAGCAGCGCGTCGGAAATTTCATCGATGTATCCCTGATAATGTACGAGCTGCCGCGTGGTCAGCTGGAATGCGGAGGCAAGCCGCCCGATTTCATCCTTTGCACGCACCGAAATCTCTACGTCAAAGTTACCGTCGGCCACCTCTTGTGCCGCACGTGTCAGCTTGCGAATGGGGCGAGCCATCGCAGCCGCCATATAATAGGCGACGGCACATGTGGCAAGCAAAATAATTCCGACGACGAGCGCAACCGACTCTATCGTCGATGTCATGCCCTGCTGCAGGATGGCATCAACCTCTTCGGTCTGTACACCGACAAAATAAATGCCGATGATTTGGCCGTTTTTGTCGCTCAGCGGCGTGTAACTCGCCATGTAATTTTTTCCGGTGATCACGGTGTCGCCCAAATAGCGATTCCCGTTTGCAATTTCCTTATAAGCGGATTCGCTCGCATCAAGCTCCGCCTCTACCGCACGCTGCCCGTTTTCATCCTTAATGGTGGTAAGCATGGCAACAAAGCGGTCGTCTTTCTTTACATACACCGTCGCAACCACATTCATTTTTTCCGACAGCTCATCGATGTAATCGGTTCTGCCGTCAATCGCCTGCCCGTTTCGGCCGATCAGCTTCCCCGCGTTGTTTCTGGTCAGGTCTCCAAATTGCTCGTAAAGATAGAGGGCAAGCATATTGTTGGCGCTTTGCAGCTTGTCTTCCACCTGATGCTTGATGATCTCGTTTGTAAAGCCAATGGCTTTCAGCATGCCCGCACCCACAATCACGAGGGACGAGACAATGACAAGGCTAAGAATGCTGACAATCAGCTTGGTTTTTATGCTCTTCATCAATAACCTCTCCATCCGCGCGGCCACGCATACCGCGCATGTGTTTTTTACCGTCTTTGGAGCCGCCTCATTATCAAAAAAAATTCCCCACCGCATCAATCGTACCCGAATGACGCCGTGGGGAACGACACAAATTCTGCGCGTGACGCATAGAACTGTATTCATTTTGCCTGAGGGCGAAATCGTCTGCAAACATATTTCGTCTGCCGTGAAGCAGCTTTGGCTGCCCGCCGGCCGGCTCGTGAAGGGACTTCCGCGTTATTTCTTCATCTCAAGGGTCTTTGCAATGGTGGCCTTGACGACCGAAAGCGCCGTCAGGTTCGCTTCATACGCGTTGCTCGCCGCCATCAGGTCGATCATTTCCTCCGTCGTATCCACATTGGGATAGAGCACGTATCCGTTTTCATCGGCCTGTGGGTGCGTGGGGTCATATACCGAACGAAAGTCGCTCTGGTTTTCCACCACCTGCGTAATGCGCACGCCGCCCGAAGCTTTCTTCAGTTCGTCGCCGAACGAAAGGGGACGTTCCTGAAGTACGACCTGCTTACGCCGATACGGCTCTCCCGTTTCGGTCACCGTGGTTTTTGCGTTTGCAATGTTTTGCATGATAATATCTGTCCGCTGCCGCTCGGCCGTAAGCGCCGAACCCGCAATGTCCAGAGAACCGCAAATGGGCATAACCGCTTATCTCCTTTCTTGGGGGCTATTTCATGCTGCTGTTGAGCACGTAGCCGTAATTGCTGAACTGCTCTTTGATTTTTTCCAGCAGCATCGTATGCTGCACGTAAGTTTTATAGAGCGCAAGGCTTTCTGCCTCGTAGTCAACGTTGTTTCCATCCGGTCTGAGTGAGAGACTGTCGTCCTGCACCACATTGGCTTCAATACCGGTGATCTTGCTTTTCCCGTTTGAAGCTTCCTCCAACACATCACGAAATGAAAGGCTTTTTGCCTTGTAGCCCGGCGTTTCGAGGTTCGCAATGTTGTTGAGATGCAGATTTTGCTGCATCTGCGTGAGCTTAACGCCCGCCTCGAGAAGTTTAAACTCGCTTGTACCGTAAAACATGCCTTACCTCCCGTTTACTGTGCCGCCGCAGTGCGCGACAGCTTATCGGCCTGATAATACGCGTCTCTCAGTTCGGTGATCATCGGGATGATCTCTTCCACGCCATGCGGATCTTTCTTGAGGTTGGCCTGCAGCGTGACATTCAGAAAATAATCATACAGCGAGTGCAGGTTGGCCGAAATGGGATAGCGGTCGTCGAGCGTGCTGTTCAGATGGCGCAGCATGGCTTGTGCCTTTTGCAGGCCATGGTTGACCTCTTCAAGATTTTTTTGCTGAAAAGCGAGCAACGCGCGATTCAGCTCTTTTAGCAGTCCGTCGAACAGCGCAATCAGCAAATCGCCGGAGGTCATGGTCATAAACGACTGCTGTTTGTAAGCCTGATACGGATTGTTCGTCATAATATACCACTTTCCATTTCTTGATTATTGCCCGCTAGTGAAATATTGCGAAACCATGCTGCTTTGGGTATTGTAGCTTGCGAGAATCTTTTCCATATAGCTAAACTGACTGGTGTATCGCGACTCTTCGCGGCTATATTTTGTCTGGAGATCCTTCAGTCGGTCTTCGATGCTGCGGATCTGGTCATACAAAGCGTTGTTCTTTGCGGTGGCCGACCACCCCTCCACGCCGGCGAGCTTGACGAGCGTACCGGGTGTGCCGACGCTGATCTTCGCCGTCGCATTTGAGATGGACGTGATTTTACCGGCAAGGCCTTCCGCCGAATCGATAAAGAGCCGCTTGACCGCTTCGGGATCGGTGGAAAGTGCGTTGCGCAGGGCGCTTTCATCGAGCGAAAGCTTGCCCTTATCCTCCCAACCTTTGGTCTCGACGCCGACGTTATACAGCGCGAGCGACGATCCAGACGGTTTGGAGTAAAGCGTATTGCGCATCTGCGCCAAAAAGTCGCTGATGATCGAATCGTTGCGCACCAGACCCTCTTTGGCCTTCTGCTCCCACAGCTCTATCTCCTTCTCGCTCATTTCCTTTTTCTGCTCGGAGGTTAGCGGGGCGTATTTGCGATAATTGGACTCTGCGCCAACATATCCGTTGAGCTTGTCAAGCATCGTATTATAATCTTGTACAAGCGTCTTGAATGCCTCTACGATTTTTTCGGTGTCGCGCGCCGAAGAAACCACCGTTTCCACATAGTCGCCCGAAGCATTTGTGCCGCTCAGCTTGGTCAGCTCCATCGTCACGCCGTCGATGGTAAATACATTGCTGCTGCGGAATACGTCGGTGCCATTGACCGAAATGCGTGCTTCTGTTCCCGCTTTGACCGCGCCGCCTTGCATGCTTCCGCTGCCCAGCGTCAGGCTTGCGCCGCCAAAGATGGCTTGCAGCGCCGCCGAATCTGAAAGATCAATCGCTCCGGCACCCGAAAGCACCAGTTTCCCGTCTGAAAACGTTACGGCGTGGCCGTTAATCGATCTGATGTCGCCCAGTTTCACGGCAGCGTTGCCGTCCGCGTCGCGCATATCAAGCCCGTTCAGCCCGCGCACATCGGCAAGCAACGTATCCGCCCCAGCCACGTTGGAAGAGGCGCGTGTGCTGAAGCCGAACGCAAGTGCAAGGTCGGTGGCTTCTGCGGCCGCCATGGCTTTGGCATCCTCGGTGTCCGTCTTCGTCTGTGCAAAGCGAACTTCATATCCCTCCGCCACGACAAGGTTTCCGCCACTGTATGAAATGTTGGACACGCCGCCTTCCGACTGCCCGAACGTGGCGGTAAGCCATGTGCCGAACGCCGCCTCTATGTCGGATTTGCTGTATGTTGTGTTGGTTTTCTCGGGAAGCTTAAAGGTGTAGCTCGCTCCGTTGACCGTCATAGAGAGCGAAGCGCCTTTGGTGGTGTATGTGTCGGCAACACCGCCTGCTTTGCCCGCCACAGTGCCCGTCGTCAGTGTCTTTGCGGCCACAGAGCCCGCCGCGCTGAACTTTCCGTCGCCAAACAGCTTATTAAACAGGTTGCCTTCCAGCTGGCTGATATCAATGCCATGCTGCGCACCCGTCGCAGTGGCCTCCATACGGAACGTATCGGACAGTGACGAGTAAAGAATACGCACTCCTGCGTCACTTGTATTGATTTTATTGACCATTTCGCTTACGGTGGCACTGCCGTCGAACGAAAAACGAGTTCCGTTGATGGTGAATACCGCGCGATCGCCCGCCAGACCCAGCTCACTCAGCTTGGTGCTGCCGCCGATCAGCGTCGATGCGCCGGGCGTAAAGCCGATCTTTGCAGCGTCAGCCCCCGTAATGCGCAGCTCGTGCCCCGTCTGCCCGCCCACATTGAGCGAAAATTCAAGCTTGCCATCTTTCGTGCCAACCGTGATATAATCGCCAAAAGCCTTTTTGACCTGCGCCTGCAGCTCGTCACGCACGGTGTCGAGCGTCACCTTGCCGGTGCCGTCCTTCGCTGGGTTAAGCGTGATGTCCGCCCTGCAGCATATTGCCGGTGACGGTTCCGTCGACCGCTTTGACCTCCGCCGTTCGGCTTGCCGAAAGGCCTGCCGCTTTGAGGCCGAGTGTCGTCGACCCGCTGCCGAGCGCGATCTTTCGTTCGGCACTGTCGGTCACGATGCGGAGCGCACCGTCCTGCAGACGCGCCGTTACGCCAGAAAGGTTTGCGTCAGAAAACGCACGGTTGATCGACGCCACCATTTCGTCAGTCGAGCTGATTTGGTTGAGGTCGATGGAAAGATTCTGTTCGTCAACACGCAGGACGAGCGTTCTGTCAAACTGTGCGTTCAGCACATCTGCGGTGACGGCGCTGCCGAGCAGCGTTTTCCCCACGCTCATCTTTTGGTCGGACACCATAGACGCCGCGCTTGCAAGCTCCTTGACCGCAATGCGCATCTCGCCGCTGAGGGCCGACGTGCTCGTGCCGACGATACTCACGGCATCGCCCGACTTGACCTGGGTGGTCATGGAGTCGAAAAAAGACGCGCTCGCAAAGTTGGTTTGCAGCGTCGAACCATAGCTCGTATCAAAGTATTTACCGTAAAATCCGTTGATGGATTTAATGACGTCCTGATAAATCTGCTGCTTCCACAGCGTCTGCTGTTTCAGTGCCTCTTGCTTGTCTATCTTTGCCTGCGTTCCCGCAAGCATTTTCTTCACCATCGACTCGGTATCCAAACCGGACGCAAGCCCGGAGATGCCCTTGCTCGTGCTGGTGCTAACACTGTAATAGCTCGAACTGCTGATACTCACAGGCACACCCCTCTCTGTGTTGTCTTCTTATAGTTATCGTACGGTAAGCCGCTTTTCGCAACAGCGCGCACGCTTCAAATCGTTTTATGTTCCTCCGCAGGGCGCATAACTCCGGTTGCCATGCGCGCCGCGCGGTGATATTGGCGGGCGGCTGCGCCGGTTGTCTGTGCCGCCGTAATTTTCTCCAAAAGAGCCTTTCGCTCGCCCTCAAGCCGCTGACGCACGGCCCACTCGCCGCGCATCGCCGCGTTTGCGCTCGCTTGCGCCTCAAGCGCGCAGGCATGCACCGCCTTGAGTGCGGGCGACAGGTTCCGCCCGTCACGCGTGCCGTCGAGCGCCGCGCTGATGTCGGTTCGTCCGGCGCACAGCGCCGACATGCGTTCGTCTATCTCTCCCAGCACCCGCAGCATTTCATCCCGCTGCGCTATATACTCCTCCAGCCGTTCCGAAGGCGCGAAAAACATGGCTTCCGTGTTTTGCGCCCACTGCTGCGCAAGCTCGCGCTTGCGGGTAAGCAGTGTGCACAGTTCATTTATGACAGATTCCAAAAACTGCACCTCCATCGGGGCATCCGCACTATCGCGCAGGCATAAAAAACGTGTTATAATGTTACCGTAAGCCATCAACAGAAAGGGACGACCCATATGCAGAGCAGCGAACACGGCCTTTGGTTTCCGGCCGTTCTCAAAACGCCGGAGGGAGAGGTGCTGGCCGAAGGCAGCGCCGCCGTTTCCCCCGATACCAAAGACGTAAATTTTAGAAGCGATTTTGTACCGCTTTTCCCCGTCGGCACACAGCTTGAAATCCACCGTATGCGCGAGGGAGAAGAAATCCATCGCTTTTCGGGCAAGGTCTATATTTCAGACAAGACGCTGCTGCGGCTTGTGGGGGTAAGCGACCGCATGCCGCCCGACCCAAAGCACATGTACTGCACAAACCTGCCGTTTTCCGGCACGATCGAAGAGATTGCCGCGCCGGCGCCCGAACAGAAGCGGAGGCTGTTCCGCAGACTCCGCAAGGCGTCTGAGCCGGTCGGCCCGCTGCTTGTTCCCATCGTGAGCTTAAGCGAAAACCGGCTGGTTTTTTTATACGACAGCGCGCATCCCTTTTATACGGGGCAGATGTTTCAGCTGACGGCCAACATGCCGCTGCTGCTGCCCAAAACCGCCATCCAGGTGGAAAGCGCGATTTTGTTCGGCGTCAACGCGTCATATCTGTGCCGCTTTCTCGAGCTGACCGAGGAGCAGCAGGGCATTCTCCGCTATTTCCTGCTCGAATACAGCCTGCGCCAGCAGCGCGAGGCTACCGCTGCGGAAGATCGTTCAGACTCGTGAGCAGGCTGCGCAGGTCGGCTGACTTGCCGGACGCGGCCTGGCGATTTTCAAGCACCGTCTGATAAATTTCATTGCGCCATACCTTGCAGCCCGGCGGCGCGGAAACGCCCAGCCGCGCCTGACTCCCGCCCTCGAGCAACTTAATTTCGATCAGCTCGGGCGCGCCATCCGCACCTTCGACCTCAATGACAAACGCTTCTCCCGGCCTTCGCGTGATAATCAACATGATGATCCCGCCTCTCGCATGAGCGGAAAACGAACGGGATAGTCCTGCTCCAAAATAATCTGCGCGGCGTTGCGGCTGCGCGGATTGATGAACACCGGGCTTTTGAGGTTAACCGTTGTTTTGCGCACATCCTGTGGAATGGTACACAGTACCCAGCAGATATACTCGCCTTCGCCGAGCGTCGCACCGACGCTTTCGGGCAGCCGGGGCGCAAACAGATCGGCCAGCGCGCTCGGATCGAACAACACAAAGCAGATCGAAGGCTCGTCGAGCGATTGCATCCATGCCATTTCCTCGCCGATCTCCTCATTATGGATAAGCGCAAAGCGCTTGTAAGACTCAAAACCGAACAGAGGTTGTGCAAATGTAATGACATCCTCTTCGCGAATCTCAAGCTCCCCAAAATCCCTTGTTTTGCATTTCATACCGTATGCTCCTAAGTTTATTGTGACACGCCGGTCGGCTTACAGCTGACCGGCTTCTTTTTCCTCATATTCGGGGTCTGCACTGGGCGGAATATACATCGGTCCACCCAGATACTCGATTTCAACAGTCGGGCGCTCAATGATTTTCACACGGACGCTGCCCGGAATATATTGCATGGAATTCTCCATCTTGTTCCATTGATACTCGAGCTTGCCCGCATTGAACGACATGTCAATTTGCCCTGGGTCCCACGAAATCTCGGCTCCGGTGCTGGGCAGGAATACCGTCACACTTGACGGCTGCTCCAGCATTTTTTGGTTGATGATCTGACCGATGGTCACGCCGTCTTCAATCTGCGCCATCTGCGCGCCTTCCTCCACGTTGGCACGCATCTGTTGCATGGCGGCATCCCTGCCACGCTCGGCATGCATGCGAAGCTGGTCGCCCGCGTTCATAATGCCGAGCGACTTGCGCGCCTCGTAGGTGTCGATGCGCACCGACGTTTGCTCCGTGTCTATGCGCAGTTTGAGCGGCTCGCGCTCGACCTCCGCCGTCGGAATGTAGTCGTGCTTCTGCTCAAGGCGGGCGTTTTCAATTTCGAGTTCATATTTCGCCGGCTTCACTGTGATTTGCAGCAGCTGCATTGCGGCACCTTCCTTCTTTGATTACAAAGCGTCAGCGCAAAAAGTCCATGAGCGATACGGGCAAAATGCGCGCGCCCATTTGAATGACAGCCTTGAGCACATAGTCGTTCATCGACTGGCGTGACGCTTCTTCCGCGTCGTTTACACCCATCAGGCTGCTGATTTTCGACTGATAATTATCAATCGTATCTTTGGTTCGATCTTCCATGGTATCAAGATAAGCCGTCTTGGCACCTATGTCGGTCAGGTTTGCCCGGAACTTATCGCACAGTCCGCCCAGCCGGTCGTGGCACTCGCCGAGCGCCGTCAGGTTAAACGTGCGCAGGTTGGCTTCGACGTCGCTCAGCACATTAATGATATTGTCCGACATGCCCGAACCATTTTTGCCGTATCCCAGAATTTCAAGCCCCGAAAATGACACCCGAAAGGCCGTGTTAGGATCGGTTTGCGTACCGTTCATACTAAGGCCGAGCCCGATATCAATGAATACGTTGCGGTCCATGACAACGTCTTTCTCGACGCCGGCATCGTCATAGCAAAAACTGCCGTCCGGCCTGCGGCTGATGTCATCTACCCTTACGCCGTTGTAAAGCAGGCTCCCCGATGCATCGAGCGTAAACGGAGCCGACGTGCTTGCGTTGGAGCCGCCAAACACATACCGCGTGCTGTACTTCGTGTTGGCAAACTGAAGAATCTCAGACTTGAGCGCGCTGATCTCGTTTGCCAGCGCAAGGCGGCCGCTTTCACCCTTTTCTTCGCTCATCGCCGCCTTAAGCTTTTGCCCATAAATGGCGCTGAGGGCGTCGTTGATCGACGTCATCGCCGACTCCGCAGCCGTCAGCTCCTCATTTGCCGATTTGATATTGTCCAAATACGTTTCCGCCTTGGAAAGATCGGCTCTTGTGCGGAGCACTCGCGTACCTGCCGCGACATCGTCCGAAAGCTTGGTAAATTGCTTGCCGGACGCAATGCGCTCGTTGGTTTGCGCATAGTCGTTTTTGGCTTTATTTAAATATCTCAGATAATTTCTTGCCGTCGAGCGGTCTGCCACTCTCATTGCTTGTCCACCTCTTTCGTACTTTTACAGGCCGACGCGTCCCATTCTGTTGATCAGAACGTCGAGCACCTCGTCCAAAACGGTCATCAAGCGCGCCGCCGCTTCGTATGACTTCTGATACCGCAGCATGTCGGCCGTTTCCTCATCGCGCGACACGCCCGAAACCTCATCGCGCCGGTCGAGGAAGTCATCGGCCACGGCGGCCGTTGCCTCCTGTCTGCCCTGCTGGAACTTCAGATCGGCGCCCAGCTTGCCGAGAAGCTCCGTGTTATATTCGGAAAAGCTGCCCGAGAAGGACTCTCCGTACGACTGGAAGGTGTGCGCCTTATCGGTCAGCGTATAGGCGAGCATCTGGGCATAGTTTTCAGAGTCTTCGTTTCGGCTGTAAATAAAATAGCCCGCACCGCCCTGCGTCCATTCGCTACTGATGCGGATGTTGGATGCCTTGACCGCTGTCTGACCCGTTGCGTCACCCGTGGAGAGCAGCGTTTTATAGACAATGCTGCCGTTTGCGTCAGTCTTCGGCTTTCCGGTCGCGGTGTCAAGCTCGGGCACCGTATGGTTCACAACCGACGCAAGCGCACTTGCGAAAGTGTTGAGCCGGTCGCGGTAATACGGAATGCCCTGCTGCGTCGACTCGCTACTGCTTTGTACATTGCTGCCGCGTCCGTTGATGTAGTGGAGCCCGGCGAGCAGCGAACCGCCCGTCAGCTTAACATGCTCTCCCGTCGCACGCCAGCGGATGGCTACCAGTCCGTCATCGGTGGTTTCCATCGTCATCGCGCCGGGACGGTCGCCTTCCACCACCGTCTGCCCGCCCATTTTGACGGTGACCGACCCGTCCGACTGCTGGGTAATCTGCACGTCGCCGTAACCGGCCAGCTCGTCGAGCAGCAGATTGCGCTGATCAAGCAGCTCGTTGGCGCGGAAATGCTCGTTGTTTTGATTGGCCAGCGCCGTGGCGTCCTCGCTGATTTTGCGGTTGAGGTGCGCGATCTGCTCGAGGATGTCGTTCGTGCGCGTGACGTTGACCCCGAGATCCTCGGTCTGCTGACGCGTCACGGTGTTCAGCCGCTCGTCCAGCTGGTTGAGCACCTGACACATATTTTTAAACGCCGACATCACGATATTAGCGCCCGAATCAAGCGTCGGCTCCTTAATATAATCGTTCAGGTTCTTGTAAATCTCCTCGATGGCGCCTTGAATGCCTGCACTGCTCGTCACGTCTTTGCCGTCGGCAAGCACGTTCTGAATGCTGTCCAGAATGCTGGCGGCCTGACCGTGATAGCTCGCTGTGGCATACTCATCGCGGAAGCATTTATCCAAAAACGAATCGCGTATCTGCGAAATGCCCGGCGTGTCA
Organism: Clostridium sp. SCN 57-10; assembly: GCA_001725215.1. Lineage (GTDB taxonomy): Bacteria > Bacillota > Clostridia > Oscillospirales > Butyricicoccaceae > SCN-57-10. The sequence continues at coordinate 28,106 of MEFT01000017.1, read as the reverse complement.
ACGCCCTGCCCCGCAAGGCCGGTGCGGCTCGACGCGATGAATCATCGACTGTGCGTCAACCGGCGAGGAGCACGAGCTTCGTGATC
>MEFT01000017.1:14331-27972 GCA_001725215.1 Clostridium sp. SCN 57-10 | reverse complement strand
TCGACACGCTGGCGCGTGTATCCGTTGGTATCAATATTAGAAAGGTTGTTGCCTACAATATCAAGGCTCTTCTGGTTGGCAAAAATCGCGCTCCTCGCCGATTCAAAGCCCATAAACGTCGGACGCATGCTCCGCCTCCTTAAATTGTTTCTTTAAACGACGTGCCCGAGGCAAATTCCGCACGGGACTGCGCCTTCGGTCCATAGGTCGCCCGCTGTTCGGCCGCCCCCTGCCGGAACGCCTGCTCATACATACGCAGGCTGCCTTTCGCCAGCTTGATGGCCGATTCGTTAAGCGCCGCAATGTCTGCGGCAAGATCGCGCAGCTCGGTCAGCAGGGCGCGCACCGTCTGCCGCTCTTCTTCGGGCGTGCTGTGCATGGCGGCGAGCATCTGCTCGCCCGTCATATCGGCAAAGCCCGCCGCCGCCTGTGCTTCGACGCGCTTTTGCTCAAGCTGCCCCAGCTTCATGATTTCGGCCTGCTGCGTTTGCAGCATGGTGTTGATGCGGCTGAGGTCGCCGCTGATCAGCGCGCGCCGTTTTTCCTGCTCGCACGCGCGCAATACAACGCACTGCTCGGCGCATTTACGCAGGCAGTCGATATACGCATTCATCGTTTCTGTCATGCCGCGCGCCTCTTAAACGGCGCGCGTCGGGTCAAACACACGCGCCAAAATCGCGTCTGCCACCTCGGCGCCCGAAACAGGGCATGCGTCGCCCTCATATTTGACGCGCAGTGCGGCAATGCGCTCTGCGGACACACCGCGCTCAATGCGCGCGGCATACTCGCGCGACGCCGCAGCCACCTTGTTCTTCAGCGCCGCGTCGGGGCTGATGTCGACAGTATCCATCTTGGCCGCATCCTTCACTTCGGCGGCAAAATGGCCGCCCGCTCTTCCCGCCTTTCCCGCGGTTTGCGCGGAAGGCACGCGGTAGTGCGCATATAATCCTTTAATCTCCATCATTATACCTCATTTCGCGTGGTCAGACGCCGGTGCGTACTCACTGCACGGCGGGCGGCTCGGCATATCCGATTCCGCTCACTGTATTTATTCACTTTTTCATGGAAATTGAAAGTGTAATTTCCCATTTTATTAAAAATGGTCATTTTCAAATCCGATTTGGCTTTGCAAACAGTTAAAAATATGATATAACCGATATATAATCTTAAAAAACTCTGAAATACGGGGGCACGCGCATGGCAAAGATTATCTCTCTCATCAATCAAAAGGGCGGTGTTGGAAAAACTGCGTCCTCCAACGCAATTGCCGTTTGCCTGAAGCACCGCGGCTACCGCGTGCTCGGCGTCGACTTCGACCCGCAGGGATACTTATCGTTCAGCGTCGGCGCGGACACGCGCGATAAAAACACCATTTACGACGTACTCAAGCGCACCGTGAAAGCGCAGTACGCTATTGAAAAAAATACCGTTGTCGACGTCATCCCCTCTAACGGGCTTCTTACCAGCGCCGAGCGTGAGTTTACGGGGCCGGGCAGCGAGCGGATTTTGGCGGACAGCCTGAAATCCATTGCCTCGCTGTATGACTATATCGTAATCGATTCGCCCCCCGAACTGGGTCTGCTTTCCTCCAACGCAGTCGTCGCCTCGAACGTCGTGCTCATTCCCGCCCTGCCCGACGGCTACAGCCTGCAGGGTGTGATTCAGGTTCACGAAACGATCACGCGCATCAAGCGCGCATTCAATCCGTCTCTCGTGGTCGGCGGCATGTTCCTTGTGCGCTACTATCCGCGCGAGGCGCTGAGCCGCACGGCACGCGAAACGGCGCAGCTGCTGGCCGACAAGCTGCATATTCCTCTGCTTAATACTTATATACGTCATAGCAACGTGCTCAGCAAGGTAATGACCACGCTGCAAAGTGACATGATTGACTACGCACCGACAAACAGCGCCGTAACCGACTACATCGCGCTGGTCGACGAGCTGCTTGAAACGGGGGTTCTCTAAGTGGCCAGAAACAAAAAAGAGCTTGACAAAGATCTCATGTTTAAAAAGCTGATGCCTGCGCTGAGCGATAATCCTTTTGCCTCCGTCGACGAAGAGGATGCGCCTGCCATCGAGGAACCGGCGGCCGAAGTGCGCAAAGAAGCCGACTCTGCGCTGTACAGCAAACTGTTCGCCCGCTCGGATGAAGCGCGCGATCCCGACGCGATTTTCACAATCAATGTGATGGAAACGCTGGTTCTTCGCCATCTCGACGCAGCCATTAAGCGCTTTAACGTATGCAGCTGCGACCGCTGCCGCTGTGATGTGGCGGCCTATGCCCTGAACCACCTACCTCCGCGCTATACGATCGCGACCTACGAGAAGCTGGCGCAGCTCGAGCAAGAGGTCCCGCTGAGCACGGTGACCGATGCTTTGATTAAAGCCGTCATCCAAGTACGTTCCAAGCCCAGGCATTAAGCCTTTTTCGGCGTATGTCAAGCGGGCAAGCCCCGCTTTTTTTGATTTACCGCATCGTGTTTTGTAGTAGGGGAGGAGGGTGTACATGAAAAAGCATAAGCATTCGCGCGAAAACAGAATGCTTTTATTATTATGCTTTGTGCTTTTCCTAACAACGCTTGTCGCCCTTCTTGGCCCCTCACCTACCCATGACGATTCGCTCCATTTTAACTCTGACGCGCCGTTGTCTCTTTCCGGATGGCAGCTGCGCCTGCCCGACGGTACACTGCGCCCCGTTTCCATATCCAAAACTCTGACCGATCTTCCCAAAGGGCCGTATACGCTCGTTAACAGGCTGCCGCAAAAGCTGATGCCGGGCGCCACGCTGTGCGTGCGCGCCTCCATGCAGTCGCTTTCCGTTGCGATCGGCGGAAAAACCGTCTATACCTACGGTGAGGATGCCGTTGCCCGCGGGCGCGCGCCCGGCAGCTTGTGGTGCCTGACGCGCGTGCCCGAAGACGGCGCGGGCAAGGAAATCACCCTCACACTCGATTCGCCCTTCGCCTCCTTTCACGGAATGTTAAACCCTGTGCTGCTCGGCAGCAAATCGTCAATTCTCTTCCACCTTCTGCAGCATTACGGCACAGGTTTGCTTGTTTCGGTTGGCGTCATGCTCATTGGCTTGGTGCTGCTGACCATTTATGCGCTGTTTAACCTTGCGCCCATGCGCGACCGCCGTCTGCTCTATCTCTCTTTGTTTGCTATGACCGCCTCTCTGTGGCTGGCGGGCGAATCGCGTATGCTGCAGTTTTTCACGGGGAATTGGTATTTCATCACCAATCTTTCGTATCTTGCGCTCATGACCTTTCCGCTGCCTCTCGTGCTGTTTGTCAACGCTGCCTATACACCGCACCATCGCCGCTTTACCCATCTGCTCGGGCATGCATTTGCAATCAATTTAGCGGTGCAGGTCATTTTGCAGCTTGTCGGAGTCTCCGATTATTTTTCCATGCTTCCCGCCACGCACTCGCTGCTCATTCTTTCAATGGTTTCCGTCACGGCGTCACTTCTCTATGAAACGGTGCGGCATCACAACAAAGAGGCGCAAGAGGCTCTTGCATCGCTTGGCGCGCTGTTTTTCTTTGGGCTGCTCGCGTTTTTCTCATTCCTTTTGGGCAAGTTTAATGCTCTTGCTCCCTATACCAGCCTTGGCATTTTAGTTTTTATCATCCTGCTCAGCATCTTTACGACGCGCCGCTTTATTGCCTATACGCGCAAGGCGCGTGAGGCGCGATACTTTGAGCAGCTTGCCTATCAAGATCTGTTGACGCAGGGTAAAAACCGTCATGCCTACGACCAGGACTGCCGCCGTTATTTTTCTCCCGACGGCGCCTCGCCCGGCTGCTGGCTGCTTCTTTTTGACCTGAACAAGCTGAAAATGATCAACGATACCTACGGACATTCCGCAGGCGACGAGGCGCTGCGTGCCGCTTACCGGTGCATTGTCAGCGCGTTCAATGCATCCGACACCTCCTATCGCATAGGCGGTGACGAATTTGCCTGCATTTTGCCCCGCGCAACACGGGCCGATATTTTGACGGGACTTGTCCGCCTGCGCCTGCTCGTCTCGGAAGAGGACACACGAACCGAGTATCCGTTTTCTGTCGCGGCGGGGTATGGGCAGTTTGACCCGCACAAGTGGACCAGCTTCGCCGCCTTTACCAACTACGTCGACGATCATATGTATATCGATAAACAGCTTCATACCGACAAGCATTCTCATTCCGAGCACCCCGAGCCTGCGAAGTAGCGTTGCATTGCGCCGACTGTAATTTTATGATATGATTATTTTTACGGGCAACCGCCCGCTTGCACATTAGAAAGGGGCTGCCCTGTGAACTCAAAAGGAATTGCCGCCACCGTCGTGTCTGCCATGCTGTTTGGCGGAACGCCGGTTCTTGTCAGCATGGTCTATGGCTATGGCGCGACACCGGAAACCGTTTCATTCTATCGCGCCGTGTTCGCCGCCGTGATCCTTCTTACCCTGTGCGCCATCCGCCGCGAAAGCCTGCGCTTCACCAAAAAGCAGCTTGCCGCCATCGTGCTTGCGGGTATTTGCGTCGCCGCCACCAACGTGCTTCTCTATTCCGCTTATGACCACATCGGCGTCGGCACTTCGACGACGCTGCACTTCCTATATCCTGTTTTCGTCGTGGCGGGGTGCCGTCTATTTGGCGAAAAAATCGGTAAGACACGGGGCGTAGCGCTCATTGCCGCCTGCGCCGGTATGGCGTTTTTCCTCGACCCGGGCGGCGGGCTTGCCCTTGCGGGCATTGTGCCGGCCGTCGTTTCTGCCGTCACATATGCACTCTATATGATTCTGGTGGACAAGTTCGACCTGAAAAGCATCCCGCCCTTCTCCCTTTCGGCGGCGCTTATGCTCGTCGGCTGCGTGTTTCTGCCGATTTATAACCTTGCGACCAACCGCATTGTGTACATCCTGCCCGCACCCGCCTTTCTGCTCATCGCCGCCGTCGCGCTGCTCGCCTCGGTTTGCGCCGTCGTGCTGCTGCAGATTGGCATACGGCAGCTCGGCTCGGGCACCGCTTCGATTTTCTGCACCTTTGAGCCGCTGACCGGTGTGCTTTTCGGATGCCTGTTTCTGCAGGAACGGCTGACGCTTCGCTCGGCGCTGGGCAGCGCCGTCATTCTCGGAGCCGTCACCCTGCTCACCCTCGGTGAGCGCGCGCAGGAAAAACGCAACAAGGAGTCTTTGACCTATGGAACAAGCCAAAATTGACCGCATCAACGAGCTGGCCCGCAAGGCGAAGTCGCTCGAGGGGCTGACCGACGCGGAGCGCGCCGAGCAGGCCGCCCTTCGCGCCGAATATCTGGAGGAATGGCGCCGCAGCACGCTTGCCGCGCTTGACAACACCTATGTTCAAACACCGGACGGCGAAAAGCACAAGCTGAAGCGCAAGGAGTAACGTACCGTTTCGTAACATAATTCTCTTGTATGAAAAGCTTGATCGACATCATAAAGGGGCCATCGTTCATAAACGATGGCCCCTTAACTTCGTTAACTGCTCATAATGTCCCATAAAAAACTTTCTTTATCAATTGCGCATCTGGATAGTTTATTCTATCTATTTCACGCAAAACGCTTTCAACATCGTAGGGAGTGTTTATGTATTCGAAGCTTGCGCTTCCATTCTGGACGGTTAAAATACCCCCTCGCGCTATGTTTTTATCTTTAGAGGGGCATCCGAGAGAGCCGCAATTGATATATAACTTCCCCTCGATTTTATGAACCGCGGGCTCATGCTCGTGTCCGTAAATAATAACATCGGCATCAACATTTGAAAATATTATGTCCAAGTCTTCGGTTTGTCGGCTTTTAGTGTAGTTTCCGTTTTCGTCCATAGCGTAATGTAATGCAGTAAATCTCATTTTTTCAAACTCAACATCAATTCTGTACGGCAAAGAATCCAAAAAGTTAATTGATTGCTTAGACAAAAGCCTATGTTCCCATTTATGGTGTTCCATTTCACTAAAGCTCATCGCCTCCTCATTTGGAAATTTCCCCGGCATACCTTCAGTTAAATATCTGTCGTGATTGCCTTTTACCGCTAGTAAACCTCTGATTTTCATTACTCTTTGCACAGTTTGCTCAGGATATGGGCCGATTCCAATTATATCACCACAGCATATTATTTTATCGCAATTTTCTGCCGTAAGCGTTTCAAGCATTGCTGATAGCGCAACGATATTATTATGAATATCGGTTATTAAGCCTATTTTCACAATCTTCACCACCTAATATCAATACTCTTTATTGCTAAAGTGTAGCATAGCATGGCCGTGTGATCAACTCGGAAGTCCCTCGACCTCTATAACGAATGGCCAAGCGTTCATGATGGAAAATTATTTCTGCGTCTGCCAATCTTCCTTTGTAATGGAATAGCATAACGTATCGCTTTTATCACGGGCGTGCTTTCTTAACCTACCCTCGAAACTGAAACCGCATTGTTCCAAAACATGAGCACTTGCTGGATTATGTGAATGTACCCACGCGGCAACTACTTCCGCTTGAAGCTCTGTAAAACCGTAATCAATCATTTTACTTACTGCTTGTTTGCCATAGCCTCTATTACGCTTATGCGCAGATATTGCATATTCCATTTCATAATAACCATGATATCGGTTCATATCTCCTAATGAAATCATACCAACAACTTCATCGCTTGATGTTTCGACAATTGCCCTTTGGTTAGGCAACTCCTTCCACGCATTTATAGTATCTAGGCTCTGGGCGATGTTATCGTAAAATGAAACTCCGTTGGCTCTTAATTCTGCATCCAGGCAAATATGATATAATGCCGGTACATCTTTTACTTGCCAAGTTCTTAAATGTATAGTGGGATATTCCATAGTCTTTCCTCCTTCGGCCCTAGCGCTTATTCACTTTGCATCATGCGCTGAATATCAACACTCTCTATTATTAAAGGATATCATAGCATGGCCCTGCTATCAACCATCGTTCGGCTTTGGCAATCTTGTCCGGAAGTCTCCTCAAGCCTCACAATGAGCACGGTTGCCGCTTTTGAGCATATCCTTATTTAGCGAAACCGTTTCAGGCGGTCTTTTTTTTGCCTTTTTTCATATAACTGTATCGACCGAAATGATGAAAGGGGCCTGAGTCCGATGGACAATCGCGGCTGCGAGCTGAATCTTCCCTATCCCCCGGTAGAAGTTGAGGGTAAAAACCTTTGCTACGCCCAACTGCTGCAAAAGGATTATACCGGCAAAAACGGGGAGATGACGGCCGTCACGCAATATTTTTACCAGCACCTGACTACCAAAGCCTGCAACGAAGCACTTGCCGATGAGCTTGAATGTGTATCGATCAACGAAATGCGTCACCTGGAGATGCTTGGCGAACTCATTGTGCTGCTCGGCGGCACACCGGTTTTCCGCACGACGGAGGGCTGTGTCAACACATTCTGGTGCGGAGACAATGTGCAACCCACGCAAAACATCAAAAAAATCCTTCAGAACAATATCGCGGCAGAGAAGATCGCAATTCAAAACTACCGACAGCATGTCACCCTGATCAAAGACCCCAAGATACAGGCTGTTTTAGAGCGCATCATCCTCGATGAGGAGCACCACATTGCGATTTTTAACAAATACCTGTCTCAGCTGCCCTGAGCATTACGTAGAAACAGACGCCATCATTCCGATGGCGTCTGTTTGTTTACATTGCTTTAAACGCGCTGTTCCCAAAGGCGGTCTTCGCACAGTGCATCCGCCATTCCCTTGACAAACCGCGCCACGATCTTTTCTCCCTTTTCGCGCGTGGCGGCATACGCGTTGCCCATCACGCCGTTCGGGGTGTGCATTTCCATGCGATGGAAGGTCTCCACAATACCGTTGTCCTCTACCTCAAGCGGATAGCCGGGCGCCCCCGCCGTCTCTTTGTAAATGGGGTCAACCATGTCTTCTCCCATCAGCGCCATGAAGATCGATGTTTCACCCTCGCAGGCATGAATCATGCCGCGCTGCGTCTCAAGAATTTCGGGCTGCGCGTGTTTGTCACCTTTCCAATAGCCCGTAAAGTATACGGGGAAACCGAGCGCCTCGTTGATGTTGACGAGCGCCGCATTGGTCGGTGCGTTGTTGCCGCCGTGTCCGTTGACGATGACGATCTTGCGGAAGCCGTGTTTCGCGATGCTCGTGCAATAGTCGAGCAGCACGTCCATATAAACCTGCGGGCGAAGCGTCATCGACCCGGCAAAGTTCATGTGATGTCTGGAATTACACACCGGCATGGATGGCGCGACGACGCACGGCTTGCCGCGGCTGCACAGCTCGGCGGCAATGCGCTCGCACATCGCGGCGGCAAGCAGGATGTCGCACCCGACGGGCAGATGCGGGCCATGTTGCTCGGTCGAGCCGACGGGAAGCAGAACGATGGCTCCCTGCTTTGCAAGCGCGCCGATTTCAGGCGAGGTAAGGTTATCCCAGCGCATGGGATTTTTCATGGTATACCCTCCAATACTATGTAATGCGTTGTTTCTATCATACCGTAATGCGCGGCATTTGTAAAACTCTTTTCTTTTGCATTTCATTCCATTATAATTATTTATGATTATATAGTTTATAATAAGGGGAATGAATATGGCTGACCTTGAATGGTATCGCGTGTTTACCACAGTGGCGCGATGTGGCAACATCACCCGCGCGGCCGAGGAGCTTTTTCTCACACAGCCTGCCGTCAGCCAGTGTATCCGTGCGCTTGAGCGCGAGCTGGCGTGCACGCTGTTTACGCGCACCCCCAAGGGCGTGCGCCTGACGCGCGAGGGCGAGGCGCTTTACAGCCATACGGCGCGCGGCTGCGAGGCCATCACGCGCGGCGAGCGCGTGGTGCGCGGCATGCGCGATTTAGAGACGGGCACGCTAGCCGTCGGCGCGGCGGACATGACGCTGCAGTTTTTTCTGCTTCGGCCGCTCGAGCAGTTCCATGCGGCATATCCGGGCGTGCGCGTCAGCGTGACCAATGGCCCCACGCCCGAAACGCTGGACAAGCTGCGGCAGGGGCGCATCGACTTCGGCGCCGTTTCGTCCCCCGTCGACGCCGCGCAGAGCCTGCATATCGCGCCGTATACGGCGCTGCACGACGTTTTTGTCGCTTCGTCCGCCGTGTTTCCCAACCTGCGCGGCAAATCGGTAACGCCCGCCGAGCTGTGCGCGCTGCCGCTCGTCTGCCTGGAGAAAAATACGTCGACGCGGCGATTTTTAGACGGCTGGTTCGGCTCGCACGATACGGCGCTCGCGCCCGAGTTCGAGCTTGCCACGAGTCACCTCATCGTGCAGTTTGCGCTGCGCGGGCTGGGCATCGGCTCCGTCGTCCGCGATTTCGCCGCGGAGCAGCTTGCAAGCGGCGCGCTGTTTGAGCTGACGCTTGCCGAAACGCCGCCGCCGCGCGCCGTCTGCCTTGCCACAGACCCCGCATCCGTACTGTCAGCGGCGGCCGTGCGTTTTCTTGACATCATAAAAACTTATTATGAGCATAACGAAGATTCATTTTTATAATGATATATTCTATGCTATCATAGAAACGGTCTTTTGAAGAGCCTCGCGACTCACGCGATGCGAGATTGAATTGTGCTTCTTCAAAGGACGCCGGAAAAACATCCGGCTTATATCACACAAGCGAAAGGATGAATATCACATGGTAAGAGCGATTGTCGGCGGCAACTGGGGCGACGAGGGCAAAGGCAAAATGACCGATCTGCTTGGCGGCCAAAGCGACGTGATCGTGCGCTATCAGGGCGGCGCGAACGCGGGGCACACCATTATCAACGAATACGGAAAATTTGCGCTGCACCTGCTTCCCTCCGGCGTGTTTCGCGCGGGGGTGACAAACGTCATTGCGCAGGGCGTGGCGCTCAATCTTGCCGCGCTGTTTGCCGAGCTTGACGGCCTTCTGGCGCGTGGTGTGCCGCAGCCCACGCTGCTTATTTCCGACCGCGCACAAATCGTGATGCCTTATCATGTTCTGTTTGACCGCCTGGAGGAAGAGCGCCTCGGCGGCAAAAGCTTCGGCTCGACCAAATCGGGCATCGCGCCGTTTTATTCCGACAAATACCTGAAAATCGGCATTCAGGTTTGCGACCTGTTTGACGACGAAGGCCTGCGCGACAAGCTGCGCGCCGTGTGCGAGGTCAAAAACAGCATGATCCGCTCGGTTTACAACTCAAGCGAAACACTTGACCCCGCGCAGCTGTTTGACGAGCTGACCGCCTACCGCACGCGGCTTGCGCCGATCGTCGGCGATGTCGCCGTCTTCCTCAACAAAGCCATTCGCGAAGATCGCGAAATTCTGCTGGAAGGTCAGCTCGGCGCACTCAAGGACCCCGACAACGGCATTTACCCCTTCACCACCTCCTCGTCGCCCCTTGCGGGCTTTGCCTCAGTGGGCGCGGGCATTCCACCGCACGCCATCCGGCAGGTGATTACGGTGGTCAAGGCGTATTCCTCGGCCGTCGGCGCGGGCGCGTTTGTCAGCGAAATTTTCGGCGACGAGGCGCAGGCGCTGCGCGAGCGCGGCGGCGACGGCGGCGAATACGGCGCGACGACCGGGCGCCCACGTCGCATGGGCTGGTTTGACGCAGTTGCCACCAAATATGGCTGCATGCTGCAGGGCACGACCGACGTGGCGCTTTCGCTCGTCGATGTGCTCGGCTATCTGGACAAAATCCCCGTCTGCATCGGCTATGAAGTTGACGGCAAGGTGACGACCGATTTCCCCGTGACTCCGCTGCTCAACCGCGCAAAGCCGGTTTATGCCTATCTTGACGGCTGGAAGTGCGACCTGCGCGGTATCCGCCGCTATGAAGACCTGCCCGAAAATGCGCGCCGCTATATCGAGTTTATCGAAGCGCACATCGAATATCCTGTGACGATGATTTCCAACGGCCCCAAGCGCGACGAAGTGATTTACCGGTAACGCATCTTCCCAAATCAGCAAAGCCGCACGGCATACGGAGCGGTGGTATAAGAAAGCAAACACAGATACTGCCCGAATGGCAGTATCTGTGTTTATTTATTGTATAAAGCGGAACAGCAATGGACATTGGTTATGAGTAGCCAGAAGGTATAAACTATGCTATCTTGAGTAAAGAGCTGACACTAGGAATAGAAAACGAATATAGAAATCTATATTAGCTGCAGCAGGCAATAAATATCATGAAACATATTTTTAGCTATGTTATATTTCCAAGTGGACAGGAGGTGAGTGAATGGATACGGTAAATTGCGTACAGAGAGCGATTGATTTTATTGAAGATAACGTCTGTGAAGAGCTTAAATCGGAAACCATTTCCAGTCAAGCGTTTATGTCCTCGTTTCATTTTCAACGTCTTTTTTCAGTCATATGCGGTATGACGCTTGGCGAATATATTCGTAACCGTCGGTTATCCCTTGCCGGAATAGAAGTTGAAACGACTGACGCCAAAATAATAGATATTGCGTTCAAATATGGTTATGAATCTCCGGAGAGCTTTTCTCGCGCTTTTACTCGTTTTCATGGTGTGTCTCCTATGACGGCGCGCAGTCAAAACGGACATACTTGTTCACTTGCCAAAATTTCTGTTCAATCTATCTTGGGAGGTAATTCTACCATGCAAACATTCACAGAAAGAGGTTACGCCGTCAAAGAAAACGGACCTGTATACTACACCAAGAACATGGACCAAACCGCGAAGTGGTTTGAGGATGTTTTGGGATGGTATGCCGGAATCGACCAAAGAAACGACAGGGGTGATGGCACATATGGTTGCGTACTGCCTTTCCTGGAGAAATAGGCAGCATGACACTCTTGCCGTTTAATGGAGAGCCATCAACGCAAACCGTCGCTTTTATGAGAGTTGACAACATAGAAAAACTACACTCTTTCGTTAAAAAGAACGGCTGGGAAAAAATAAGTGAAATGAAAACCCAATGCTGGGGTGGCAAAGAATGTGATGTTACAACAATTGACGGAGGTGTAATGAGGTTCTTTCAATTGGATTAACCTCCGTAGTAAACATTTTCTGTGCTTACTTTACATGTAGAATGTGTAAAACAGTTTTGGGGGGCTTAGCCCCCCAAAACTGTTTGGTCTCTTATGGCAACATCTCTTATGCCACGCGGCTTTTTTTGATCGCGCCGGGAAAGCTTCGCCGGCGGCTTTACATGATGGGCTTCAGGTATTTCTCCTCGTAATGCTGCACCCAGTCCTGATGCTTCTCACCCGCGAGCGACTGCGCGATTTTGCGGTACTCACGGATATCGAAGCGGTCTGACTCGTCGTCGACATACATTGCGACGTAGACACCGATGTTGGAGCAGTGATCGGAGATTTTTTCGTAGTTGTGGATGATGTCGAGGAACGGAATACCCGTATTCACCGTACATTCGCCGTTTTGCAGGCGCATGATGTGCTGGCTTTTCAGCGTCTCGCGCATGGCATCGATCACGCCCTCCAGCGCTTCGATACGCACCGACGCGCTGCTGTCCGAATAGGTGAAGGCGTCGTTCGTCAGCTCAAGGATCTCCTCCGTGGCGCGCTGCATCAGCCCCAGCTCGGCGGCGGCGGTGGAGGAAAACGAAAGCCCCTGCGCGGTGATTACATCATACTGGTCGAGCAGGTTTTCGGCGTAATCGCCGATGCGCTCAAAGTCGCCGATGACGTGCATCATCTCCTCATACGCGCGCTTGCTCTTTTCGGAAAGTCCCTTGATGCCCAGCATATACTTACTGAGGCGCGCCTCGCAGCGGTCGATATAATTTTCGTTTTCGCGGAAGTTTTCCACATGGAAGGGCTTGTGCTCCAAAATGCCGCGGTTGACCATCTGAACATTGATGAGCGCGTAGACACCCATCGACGAAACAACCTTGCTGCACTGCTCAAGCGCGACGACCGGCGTTTCATAGAAACGTTCGTCAAGCAGGTCGAGATCCTCCCCGATGATGACCTCCTTCGAGCGGATGGTCTTTTCGGCAAGCCAGACAAGCACGCGGTTAAACGGGATGAAGATCAGCGTCACGCAAACGTTAAACAACGTATGGAAATTCGCGATGCCGCCCTTATCAATCGGCAGATCCCAAAATGGAAGCTTGACCAGACTGCGAACGGTATAAATACCGGTAATGAACAAGATGGTGCCAATCAGGTTGAAATAAAAGTGAATCATGGCTGCACGCTTGGCATTTTTGTTGCCGCCGAGGGCAGACAGCAGCGCCGTGACGCACGTTCCGATGTTTTGACCCAGGATAATGGGAATGGCCGCCGAGTATTTGACGGCGCCCGTCGCCGCAACGGCTTGCAGGATCCCTACCGAAGCCGACGAGCTCTGGATGACCGCCGTTACCAGCATACCCGCAAGGATGCCGAGCAGCGGGTTTGTCATCGCGGCAAACAGGTTTCTGAACCACGGCAGGTCGCGCAGCGCGGAAACCGAGCCTTCCATAATCGACATGCCGACGAACAGAACGCCGAGACCGAGCAGAATTTCGCCCAGATCCTTGCGGCGGCGCTTCTTGGAAAACATGATGAGCACCGCGCCGATGATAATAAGCACATAACAAATGACCGAAGGCTTCATCAGCTGCATGAGCAGGCTCTCTTGTGCCGCGCCCGTCGAGTCAAAGCGCAGCAGCTGCGCCGTCACCGTTGTGCCGATGTTTGCGCCGAGG
>MEFT01000017.1:0-14296 GCA_001725215.1 Clostridium sp. SCN 57-10 | reverse complement strand
GCCGACCGCCTGCTTCAGGGATAAAATGCCTGCGTTGACAAACCCGACGACCATAACCGTCGTTGCTGACGAGCTTTGGATGATCGCCGTCACAAGCGTACCGACGCCGACCGCCTTGAAAATATTTCCCGTCATTGCCTCAAGCGTTCGCTCAAGCTTTTCCCCGGCCAGCTTCTCCAGCGCGTTGCCCATGGTGAGCATACCGTAGAGAAACAGGCCCAGGCCGCCAAGCAGCTTGACGAGGGAGATTGCGTCCACTGGAACACCTCATTTTCTTTCACATTCACACTTCTTTTACATACATAATTATTATACTTGCAGTTGAAACAGCCGTCAAGAAAAAGGAATACATGCCTTGAAAAACGAAAGTGATTGTGTTACAGTATTTTTTAGAGCTTATGCACGAAAAAATACGATTGCAGGTGAACCATTATGTTAAACAACAGACCCGTTATTTGCATTTCCACCGACTCTAACCAGAGCTCGAACGACGGCACGAAGCCCCGCCAACTGATCAGCCCGCTCGCTTATTCGGCGGCGATTGCCAATGCGGGCGCGGTACCCTTCCTCACCACAGAGCATTGTGCAGAGGAAATGGCGGAGCTTTGCGACGCGCTGCTCCTTTCGGGTGGAGACGACGTGTGCCCCAGCCTCTATAACGAGGAGATTTTTAACGACTCGGTCAAGCCCGATCCCGCCCGTACCGCGTATGAGGTTCCGCTTGCCAAGGCGTTCCTTGCCAAGGGCAAGCCCATTCTCACCATCTGCCGCGGCTTCCAGCTGGTAAACGCCATTATGGGCGGCAACCTGTATCAGGATCTGGTTGAGCAGCTGGGCTACGTGCATATGAACGGCGCAATCCGTCATGATATTTTTGCCGAAGAAGGCTCGCGCCTTCATCGCATCTTCGGCAAGCAGTTTAAGGTCAACAGCACGCACCATCAGGCCATTCGTGATCTTGCGCCTGGCTTCCATGTCACGGCGCGCTCCATCGAAGGTCTTATCGAGGGCTACGAGCATGACACGCTGCCCATCTGGGGCACGCAGTTCCATCCCGAGCGCCTGACGGGCATCCAGTATGACGGCCGCACGCCCGACTTTGCTCCTTACTTTAAAGACTTTGTCGATTTTGTGCGGGATTTCTATGCAAAATGAGTATGTGACGGTCAACCTTGAGGAGGGCATGCCCCTGGTGGAGCAGGCCATCAAAAAGCTGACCTATCACATCAACCTGCACAAGCGCGGCGGGACGCGCGCCATGAAGGTGATTCACGGCTTCGGTTCAAGCGGCAAGGGCGGGCGCATCCGTGTCGAAACGCGCTCTTACCTCGCCTCGCTGAAGCGGCGCGGCATGATTACCGCCTTTATCCCGGGAGAAGACTTCTCCATTTTTGACGCGCAAACTCGCCTTGCCATCGACCGCTGTGGCGCTCTCCGACGCGACTCCGATCTGGAGCGTCACAACAACGGGATTACCATCATTTTGCTTTAGACTTGCGTAAAAGCCGCCCTTTGGGGCGGCTTTTGTGTACTTCATGTGAATTTTATCTAAATTTTCGGAACAAAAACCCAGCTTTTCTTGACAAGTCAAGCATCCTTGAGGTAACATAGTATGCATCGACCGGAAAGGCAAGGTATCCATCCATGAATACAAAAAAGACCGCCGCGGTGCTTACTGCGGTGCTTCTGCTGTTTACTTCGGGCTGTACGGTGGCAAAATTCGAATCCCCCGAGCAGGCCAAACAAAAAGCGGAGGAGAAAAATCGGCTGTCTGTGCAGAGTGCGACCGTCGCCCCGCAGAGCATGCTGGCCGATGAGCTTGCGTTCACCCGCACGCTTGAAACAAGCGGTGGCGTACAGCTCGCCTCTTATACCGCTTATGTGCCCCAATTTGTCACGGGCGGAGCGAAAACCACCGTGTTTGAGAGGCTTAACGCGTTTTACCACGATGAGTATGACGTCTTCGAGGAAGACTGCACACTGTTTTTTAACTATGTCAAGCAGTCTTACGGAGATAAGTGGGACAGCACAACGGCGGAAAAGGCAAAACCGCAAAGCACCACCTTCACCTATGAAATGCTCGACGCACCCGAAGCCTATATCAGCTTTATGCGCACCTTTGAGACGACGGATGCCGCCGGTGCCTCAGAAACGCGATATTACGGCGAGGTATTCGACCGCGAGACCGGCTGGCGGCTTAAATTTGCCGATCTGTTCGGTGCAAACACCACCAAAGCCGAAAGCCTTCTCATGGAGCAGCTTAAGGCATGGTGTGACGCAAACAAGCTGAGCTTTGATACGGCGGAAACGCTTACGGCCGCTGAGCTGACCGATGAGTTTGCCGTGACGCAGACCGAGCTGATTGTTTGCATCGACCCGTTTGCCCTTTCCGCAGACGATGGCGCGGGCCATTTATGCCGTCTGCCGCTTTCCGCTTTTCAAGATTTGATGGGAGCTGTAAGTCAATGAAAAAGATCAATGCCATCGGTAAACCGTGTCCTATGCCCGTCGTTATGACGAAGAAAGAGATCGAAAGCGGCGAGGGTGTGCTTGAAGTTACGGTAGACAATCGCACCGCCGTGGAAAACCTGACACGCCTTGCGGGCAACGCGGGCTATACCGTCTCCACACACCCTGATGGCGAGCTTTTTGTCGTCACGCTTGCGCTGCAGGGCGAAGCGCCCGTTCCGGCCGTGCAGGAGCAGGCTGTGCCCGCCTCCGCAACGCAGGACTACGCTGTTTTTGTCTCGCGTGCCGGCATCGGCGAGGGCGATGCGGCACTTGGCGCGTCGCTTATGACCATGTTTTTCTACACGCTGGCGCAGTCGGGCAAGCTGCCGCGCGCCATCTGTTTTATGAACGGCGGCGCGCGTCTGCCCGTGGAAAATGAGCAGATTGCCGACCATCTGCGCGAGATGGCGGCGCAGGGCGTTGAGGTTCTGGTATGCGGCACCTGCCTGAAGGCGTTTGGCCTTGAAAACCGGCTGTCGGTCGGCACGGTGAGCAATATGTATGATATTACGCCGCCGTAAAAACGGCGGCTAACCCCCTCATTTCACCGATTTCTTGAGAGAAATCGGCGGATTAAGGTGTTTTTTCGCCGCGCATGTCGCCGAAAAAGCAAAATGGATTAGGCCCTTCGGGCTTTTTTCGACAAGCGAAAGCGGGCTTCCATACGGAAGCCCGCTTTTCTCATTTCGATTTAAGGCGATATTGCAGCCGACTATTCTGCGGCACATGTCTGCCAGCGGCCGTCGCACATCAGGCGCGGCGCGCCGTCCGCGAGCGATTGCGCCACATCAAGAATGCGCTGGTTGCCCGAGCCGCGAAAGCGCAGGCTCAGGCTGCGCCGCGCAAGTTCGAAGCGTCCGTCGACGATGACATGGCAAAGCGAGACAAGCTCGCGCGCGTCGCTATCCAGCCGCTGCAGCTGTTCCCAAGTATAGCCGGTGTAGGCCGCAAGTTCAAGCCCGCGCTCGCGCACAAAGCGCGCGAACGGCACAAGTGCCGCTGCCTGGCAAAACGGCTCGCCGCCCGACAGGGTAACCCCCGTGAGCAGGGGGTTTGCCGCCACACGCACGCACAGCGCTTCGGCCGTCGTTTCCTCCCCGCCCTCAAACGGATGGGTCTGCGGATTGTGGCACCCCTCGCAGCCGTGTGGGCAGCCCTGCGTAAACACCGTGAAACGAAGTCCCGGGCCATCGGTGATTGAGTCGTTCACCACGCCCGCGATGTGCAGCTTACACATTGTGCTTGACGCGGTCGCGCTCTTCGGCGCGCTTGGCGTCGTTGAAGCGGTCGAGCGTGCCCACGAGATAGCCCGTGATGCGGCGGATGCGCTCAAATTTGGGGCCGCCGTCGCTCTCGCGCCGTCCGCAGCTGGGGCACTCGTCGCCGATGATGCCGGTATAGCCGCACACTGGGTCGCTGTCAACCGGATGGTTGATCGAGCCGTAGCCGATGCCGGCGTCGTGCATGGCGCGCACGACCTGCTCAAATGCCTCGAGGTTTTCCTGCGGGTCGCCGTCCAACTCAACGTAGGAAATATGTCCTGCGTTGGTCAGCGCATGATAGGGAGCCTCGATCTGAATTTTTTCAAATGCGGAAACAGGGAAATAAACAGGCACATGGAAGCCGTTTGTGTAATACTCTCGGTCGGTCACGCCGGGAATGACGCCGAAGCGCTTTTTGTCCATGCGGACAAAGCGGCCGGAGAGCCCCTCCGCCGGCGTGGCAAGCAGCGTGAAGTTCAGCTTATGCTCACGGCTCAGACGGTCAAGGTAATCACGCATGAACGTGATGATGTCGAGGCCGAGGTTGCGCGCCTCGGTGCTTTCGCCGTGATGCTTGCCGGTGAGGGCAACCAGCGTTTCGGCAAGGCCGATGAAGCCGACCGAGAACGTGCCGTGTTTGAGCACTTCGCCCACCGTATCGTCAGGGCCGAGCTTATCTGAGCCGATCCACACGTTTTGCCCCATAAGGAACGGGAAGTTGCGCACCTTTTTGCGCGCGATGATGTGATAGCGGTCGAGCAGCTGCTTGGTGACAAGATCCATCTTGCGCTCCAGCTCCTCGAAGAACCAGTCGAGGCTGCCCTTGCTGCGGATGGCGATGCGCGGCAGGTTGATCGAGGTGAAGCTTAAATTGCCGCGGCCAAAGCTGATTTCATGTTCGGGATCATAGACGTTGCCCATGACGCGCGTGCGGCAGCCCATATAGGAAATTTCGGTTTCGGGGTGGCCCGGCTTATAATACTGGAGATTAAACGGCGCGTCAAGAAACGAGAAGTTGGGGAACAGGCGCTTTGCGCTTACGCGGCACGCCAGCTTAAACAGGTCATAGTTAGGTTCGCCGGGCAAATAGTTGATGCCCTCTTTGATGCGGTAAATATGAATGGGGAAAATGGGCGTCTCGCCACGTCCCAGACCCGCCTCTGTGGCAAGCAGCACGTTTTTAACAACCATGCGCCCCTCGGGCGAGGTGTCAAGTCCGTAGTTGATCGAGGAAAACGGCGTCTGCGCACCAGCGCGGCTGTGCATCGTGTTAAGGTTGTGCACAAAGGCCACCATGGCCTTATAGGTACGCGCGTCGGTCTCGCGCAGCGCGTTTTCATACGCAAAGTTCGCCAGACGGTCAAACAGCGCGTCATCGCAGCCGCGCGCGTTCGACTCGGCGCGCAAGACGTCCAGAAATGCCTCCGGCATATCGATAGCCGGCACGGTGCCGCTTCCGGCCTCCGCCGCCTTACTTACCTCAGCCGCCGCAAAATCGGGCGCGATCAGGCTGGCAGCCTTAGCAAAGTTGTCGTGGTAATAACGGCGGAAGGTCTTGGCCACGCCCTTGCCCATTGCGTAGTCAAAATTGGGCACACTCTGCCCGCCGTGCTGGTCGTTTTGGTTCGACTGAATCGCGATGCACGCCAGCGCGGAATAGCTGATGATATCCTTCGGCTCGCGCAGAAAGCCATGCCCCGTCGAAAATCCGCCGGTAAACAGCTTGTCCAAATCAATCTGACAGCACGTCGTCGTCAGCGTATAGAAATCGAAATCGTGGATATGTATGTCACCCTCGCGGTGGGCGCGGCTCTGCTCGGGCGAAAGGATATACTTTTCGTAGAAGTCCTTCGCGCCCTCCGAGCCGTATTTCAGCATGGTTCCCATCGCCGTGTCGCCGTCTACGTTCGCGTTGTCACGCTTTAAGTCGGAATCCTCGGCGTCGGCAAACGTGATCTCATTATAAGCGCGCATGAGCGAGGTGTTCATCTCGCGGGCGCGGCTGCGCTCCGCACGGTAAATGATGTATTTTTTCGACACCATGGCATAGCCGTTTTCCATGAGCACAAGCTCTACGGCGTCCTGAATATCCTCAACGCCGGGCGTTGCGTCGCCAAACGACTCTACCAGCCTGTGCTCGACGAGCTGCGCGATGCGCAAGCTTTCTCCCTCGGCGCTGCGGCGGCCGGAAGCCTCCATCGCCTTGCGCACAGCGGCTGCAATCTTGGATATATGGTATTCAACCTCGCGCCCGTCCCGCTTTTTGATCATCGTAAACATGGTGTCGCCCCTTCTCTTTTAAAAGCGTTTTTGCTCAAAACGCATCATAATCTAGTATTGTTTCGATTATACGCTACTACATATAGTTGTGTCAATGCACGCGTGCCGAGAATGCGCACCAAAAAGGGCGTACGCATTTTGTGAATTTTCCCGTATTGACAGCACACCCTATTTATGCGTGCGCAGACCTCTTCACGCGCCGCCGTACGGTCTTTTTGCACGAGTTTCGGCACGCGTGCAAAATACGGCATCCGGCATGAAGAGCCGTGGTTTTTGTCCACGCGTTTTGTCTATTTCACCCTTGCGCTTTCCTCCTTTTGCTATTATAATAAAAGTATACGGAACAAGGAGGCTTTGTTATGATCGAAGCAATCAAAGATATCTATTATGTCGGCGTACAGGACCCCGATCTGCGCGTATTTGACATCATCATGCGTTCCGACTACGGGACAAGCTATAACTCGTATCTCGTGCGCGGCGCGACCAAAACGGTGCTCTTTGAGACGGTGAAGGACAAGTTCTGCGACCAGATGCTTGAGAACATCCGCGAGGTGTGCGACGTAACCGAGATTGACTATATCGTGATGAACCATACCGAGCCCGACCATGCCGGTTCGCTGACGCGGCTTTTGGAGCTTGTGCCGTGCGCTACCGTCGTCGGCTCGGCTGCCGCCATCACCTTCCTGCGCGAAATCGTCAACAAGCCGTTTAACTCATTTGCCGTCAGCGAAAAAGACGAGCTTGACATCGGCGGCATGACGCTTAAATTCCTTTCGGTGCCGCAGCTTCACTGGCCCGACTCGCAGTATACCTACATCCCCGAGCGCCGCGCGCTCTTTACCTGCGACAGCTTCGGCTGCCATTACTCCGACCCGCGCATCTTTAACGATTTGATTGACGCTGATTTCGGCGACGCGTATTATTACTACTTCTACCATATCATGGGGCCGTTCAAAAACCCCCATATGAAAAATGCGCTCAACAAAATCGCATCCCTTAACATTGAATTTATCGGCAATGGACATGGCCCCGTCATTCGCCGTGATCCGCAGAAATATATCGACATGTATCGCGCATGGTGTGAAGAGCCGGTGCGCGCGCAGAAACAGGTCGCAATTGCCTATGTTTCGGCATATGGCTACACACGCGCAATTGCCGAAGCGATGGCTGACGGTGTGCGCGAGGCGGGCGTCGAAGTTTCGATGTTCGATCTCGTGACTGACGACAAAGCCGCCGCGGCGGCAGCCATCGCGGCGAGCAACGGCTTCCTGCTCGGCAGCCCGACGCTGGTAGGGGACGCACTGCCGCCCGTGTGGGAAATGCTGCTCGGTATCAATCCCATCATCCACAAGAGCGTCTCGGCCGCCGCCTTCGGCAGCTACGGCTGGAGCGGCGAGGCCGTGCCCAATCTGATGGGACGCCTTAAGCAGCTTCGCCTTAAGACCCCCGAAGAGGGCTTCCGCGTGCGCTTCAAGCCGACCGAGCAGGATCTCGAAAACGCGCGTGCATACGGCAAGCGCTTTGCCGAGGGGCTGTAATCGCCACCCTATTTTGATACAGATAAAATCAAAACCGCGCGGGCTTGTGCCCGCGCGGTTTTTATGCCGAAGCATGGATTATTTTGCGTACTCAATCGCACGTGTTTCACGCACGACGTTGACCTTGATCTGACCCGGATAGTTGAGCTCGTTTTCGATCTTCTTGGCAAGCTCGCGCGCAAGCAGGATCATTTCGTCGTCTTTGACCTCTTCGGGCTTGACCACGATGCGAATTTCGCGTCCGGCCTGGAAGGCAAAGCTCTTTTCAACGCCCTTCATACCGTCTGCCAGTTCCTCAAGCTTCTCAAGGCGCTTAATATAAGCCTCAAGATTCTCGCGGCGTGCGCCCGGGCGTGCCGCAGAAATGGCGTCTGCCGCCTGCACAAGGCACGCGACGACCGATTCGGCCTCCACGTCGCCGTGGTGCGCATGAATGGCGTGGATGACCTCCGCGCTTTCGCGGTATTTCTTCGCAATTTCCACGCCGATGTTTACGTGGGAACCCTCTACCTCATGGGTTACGGCCTTGCCGATGTCGTGCAGCAGGCCGGCGCGCTTTGCAAGCGTAATATCTGCGCCCAACTCAGCGGCCAAAAGCCCTGCGACATGCGCGACTTCAAGCGAATGGTTGAGCACGTTTTGGCCGTAGCTCGTGCGGTAATGCATACGTCCGAGCAGCTTGACGATTTCGGGATGCACGCCGTGAATGCCCGTTTCAAACAGCGCGCGTTCGCCTTGCTGTTTGATGACGGTTTCGACCTCGCGCTTTGATTTGTCCACTGTTTCCTCGATACGCGCCGGGTGAATGCGCCCGTCGAGAATCAGCTTTTCAAGCGTCATGCGCGCCACCTCGCGGCGGATGGGGTCAAAGCTCGACAGCGTGATGGCCTCCGGTGTGTCGTCGATGATGAGATCGACGCCGGTCAGCGTTTCAAGGGCGCGAATGTTGCGGCCCTCGCGGCCGATGATACGGCCCTTCATTTCGTCGTTGGGCAGCGGCACGACTGAAACGGTCGCCTCGCTGGCATGGTCTGCGGCACAGCGCTGAATAGCCGTGGAAATAATTTCGCGCGCCTTCGAGTCTGCGTCGTCTTTGAGCTGGCGCTCAATTTCCTTCAGCTTGACGGCGGCGTCATGCCGCGCTTCCGTTTCCACCTGCTCGATGAGATAGGCCTTGGCCTCTTCGGCGGTGAAGCCGGAAATGCGTTCGAGCACATCCATCTGACCCTTTTTCAGAGCACGGATCTCGACTTGCAGATCCTCGGTTTCTTTCAGCTTCTGCGCCAGCTTGTCCTCTTTTTGTTCAATGCTTTCATACTTTTTGTCAAGGGCTTCTTCTTTTTGCTGCAGCCTGCGCTCCTGCTTCTGCAGTTCTGCGCGGCGTTCTTTGTATTCCCTGTCATGCTCGGCGCGGGCACGGAAGATTTCCTCGCGGGCTTCCACGACGGCTTCACGCTTCTTGGATTCCGCAGCCTTAATTGCCTCGTTGATGATACGCGTTGCTTCCTTCTCGGCGCTTCCGATCTCGGTTTCCGCGATTTTCTTACGATAAGCAAAGCCGGCAAACGCACCGACGGCGGCGCCGACGATGAAAACAGCAACACAAATCAATACTGTGATTACCTGTGGTGGCAACATCTTACCTCCTCAATATGAAATTGATATAGCAGGAAGTGCTTCAAAACGATGCACAAAAATCCGCATTATCTTTACCAATTTTATATCCTTTCGGAGGTGATGTCAAGAAAGTTATACTATTTCCATTGAAAAAGATGACCGCGTTTATCTTTTCAGCCCGCCGCGAATGCAGCGGGCTGTGCGCGGCGCGGCGAAAGCCTCTTAACCCTTTTTCTGGCGGCTAAAATCATGCTGCTCAAACAAAAGCCTGCGGCATTATTTACCACCCCGTTCAAAGAAACGGCATTACACCTTGCTATACAGACTTAATTAACTTATTTTGCAAAAACATGCTTGCCGATCGTCGTGATAACAGGGCGCGACCATATCCACTTGTTGGTCGTCTTCGCCGGGTTATAATAATAGATGGCACCGCCTGTGGGATCCCAGCCATTCATCGCATCCTGTGCGGCCTTGCGCGCGCTGTCTGACACGGGCTGGTCAAACTGGCCATCGTCAAGCGCAGAAAAAGCGCCTTTCTGATAGCAAACGCCCGCAATCGTATCGGGGAACGAAGGATGCTTGACACGGTTGAGAATGACCGCGCCGACCGCGACCTGCCCGGTATACGGCTCGCCGCGCGCCTCGGCTGAAATCATACGCGCCATAAGCGCCAAGTCGGAGCTGTATCCCGCACCCGCGCCTGCGCTCTGCGAACCGGAGACCTGCATGCCCAGCGCTTTCAGTGTCTTGGCGCCGACGACGCCGTCTGCCGTCAATCCGTTTTTGCTTTGAAAGAGTTTGACCGCTTTCTTGGTTTCCGCGCCGAAGACGCCGTCTGCCGCGCCCTTATAGTAGCCCCAGTTTTTCAGCTTGGTCTGAATGGTTTTCACCGTTTCTCCGCGCGAGCCTTGCCGGTAAACGGCGGCATGCGCCGTCTGCACCGCGGGCACGATCAAAAGAACGGCGACGAGCAGCACGACAATCCACTTCCATTTGTTTTTCATAGCAATCTCTCCTTTGAGAGATATTTTTTACCTTACGTGCCTTGATATTCACTCTCTTTATGATAGAATACTCACATTGCCCATGACTTGCGGAAAGGACGGCAGAATATCGTGTCCGTCGCGGCCGATATATCCAAAAATTTACATGAAACAAACTCTAACCCTTAAACACGGACTGACGATGATACAGGACGACTCATATTTCAAGCTGACGCAGGACACCGCGCTGCTCTCCGCCTTCGCACGTGTACGGCGCGGCGAGCGCGCGCTCGACCTCGGCTGCGGCTGCGGCGCGCTCGGCATCCTGCTGCTCGAGGTTCGACGTAGACTATAGCCATGAACGAGGGTGTTGGTGTCAACGGCGTTGTCGATCCGGCGTGGGAGGGCGTGCGCGACGCGTTCGCGTGCGGCGCATACGACGTCTGCATCTCCAACCCGCCTTACTTTACGGCAATGGAGGGCGCGCTGTCGCCCCACGCCCATCTTGCCGCGGCACGGGGCGACACGGGCTCCACGCTTGACGACGTATGCCGCGCCGCGGCGCGCGCGCTGCGCTGGGGCGGGCGCTTTTACCTGTGCTATCCTCCGCGCCGCATCGAATACCTGCATGCCTGTCTTGCAAAGTACGGCTTTCACGTCAAAGCAATGCGATTTGTGCATCAGCGTCCCGGTGCGGCGGCGCAGCTTGTGCTGTGTGAAGCCCGCACAGGCGGCGGCGAAGGCTGTGAAATCAGCGCACCCTTTTGGGTCGAAGGCGCAGACGGCGGCAAAAGCGACGAATACCGCGCCTGTTTTCCATAATCACATAGGTGAGCCGTGCGGCGTCCCCTTTGCAGGCCTACAAAGAAACCACTATATAAGGAGCTGTTTTCCATATGAGCGGAAAGCTTTATATCGTTTCCACACCCATCGGCAACCTGGGCGACTTTTCGCCGCGCGCGCGCTCAACGCTGGAGGCGGTCGACTTCATCGCCGCCGAGGATACACGCGTCGGCGCGAAACTGCTTGCGCATTTTGACATTAAAAAGCCGCAAATCAGCTATTTTGAGCACAACCGCCGCGAAAAGGGTGACTATATCGCGCGCCGCATTGCGGAGGGCGAGAGCTGCGCGCTTATCACCGACGCAGGTACGCCCGCTGTTTCCGATCCCGGGTGCGACCTTGTAGCGCTGTGCGCCGAGCGCGACGTCGAGGTTGTGTCGGTGCCCGGTTGCTGCGCCGCCATCGCCGCGCTGTCGGTCGCGGGTATGGAGTGCGGCAGATTTACGTTTGAGGGCTTTCTGTCGGTCAACAAGAAGAGCCGCCGCGAGCATCTGGACGAGCTGAAAACCGAAAAGCGCACCATGGTTTTTTACGAAGCGCCCCATAAGCTGGTGGCCACGCTGCGCGATATGCTGGCCGCCTGGGGCGACCGCCACGTAGCGCTCTGCCGCGAAATTACCAAGATGCATGAAGAAGTTCGGCGCACCACGCTGTCTGCCGCGCTCGCTTATTATACACAAAATGCCCCTCGCGGCGAATTTGTTCTGGTAATCAGCGGCGCATTGATATGCAATGAAAAGCCTGCTCCCGATGCCACTTTTTTACTGGATGAGGTCAGTAGATTGATAGAAAACGGTTTCGGTCTCATGCAGGCTGTTCGCACAACAGCGACGCAATATTCTGTTTCTAAGAACGCTCTTTACCGCATGGCAGCGGAACGCTTCGGTACGCAGTAAAAGTGCCCTAACCCTTGATATCAGTGCATTATGAACTTAATGAAATAAAGCCGTAAGGCGATTTTGCAACTTTTTTCTCTCAATGACAATTTTTCGACGCAATTTTTGCATTCGAGGGCAAAAATTTCGGGTGTTTTATAGAAACGATTCGCGCCTTGTTTCTATGAAAAGTGTTGGAAATTTTTTATTCTCATTTATGTTTTTTTTACAAATTGAAGGTTGACATTAATTGTCAAACATAGTATAATAACCACGAAAACTGGATATGAGTATAATCTATAGTTGGAGGTTACATTATGAAATCTACGGGCATTGTAAGAAAGGTCGACGAACTTGGGCGGGTTGTCCTCCCCATCGAGCTTCGTCGCACCATGGACATTGACAAAGGCGACCCCATGGAAATCTACGTTGAAGGCAATTCCATCATCCTTCGCAAGTTCGAGTCGCAGGGAACCTGCGTTGTCTGCGGCAATTCCAAGAAGCTGACTATCTTCAAAGACAAAAGCATTTGTGAAAACTGCCGCAAGGAGCTTGCCCTGTAAGTCACTGGCAACGCCTCCGCAAAACGGGACAGGCTCTCCGCCGCCCCGCCTTGCGGAGGTTTTCACATCGCGCGCGGGAGGCCTTCCCGCGCTTTTTTGCGCATATCTGCACTTTGTGCGCAAACCTCTTTACTTTTTGCACGACACCGTTTACAATATGTAGTTAAGGTGGATTGGAAAGCTGTTTAAATTCCGAGCCGACTCTCAAAAACCAATGTAAGGAGCTATGCCATGAAATTCTTCACGCCCCCGCTGGTCAACCAGCGCAAGAAAAGCTTTCGCACGTTTTTCTTCGGTCAGTCGGCGGAGCAGAAGCACTATCGCGCCACCCATTACAACGAAAATATTACGCTGCTCTGGCTCGAAGCCAGCCAGTTCGGTAAGCTGCATTGCTTCCCTTGCGTGCTGCAGGAGGGCGACGGCCTGCTCGCCTTTCAAACCTTTAAAAGCTCTGAGGCTACCCGCCTGAATGCTATGCTGGTGCAGCGTTGGAACCTTTTTGTCAATCCGGAAAACATTAAAACCGATTACCATGTTGAAGAAATGACCCGCCGCGACTTCTACGAGCTTTTCCACGAGCTGCGCCGCCGCTCTCTCAGCGCCGAGCAGGATACGTCAAACGAGACCCCGAACGCACACGACGCCCCGCCTGAGGACGAAGCCGAAGAAGCCGAAGATGATGGGCCGATCTGCGTCTGCGAGTGTGAATAGGGCGACTGCACCTGCGCCTGTGCCCCAAGTGAGCCGGACAAGCCTGAGGAGCCGCGCGATCAAGATTAATCCAACGCAAAATCGAGCCGAGGGACGCACATCCCCCGGCTTTTTTGTTGTCTTAACCGCAATTTCTTTTCGCTTTGCAGATCGTGAATACGCTTTTCATTCGCGGTGCAAAAGTCTTCCAAAGCGGACGTTCGCCAGCATTTTGTGCTCCTTTTTGCATTTTTTGCCCGTGTATTGTTATCCTTTTGTAATTGCTATTGCTCTGTACCGATGCTACACTATAATTGTATAGAAATCACCGTGGCCGTTTCCACGCAGGCCGCACACGATGCACTTCGCATCCGTTGGGAGGATACCTCATTGGCTGAACAGAACAACCCCATCTCGTCCATATCCGCCGCGCCCTCGGGTGGACGACATGCCGCGCCGACCGGGAAACGCCGCACGTCTCTCATCGTGCTCGGCGCCGTTTTAGGTCTTTGCGTACTGCTGTGCGCGGCAGGCGTAGGTTGGCTTATCTTTTACGGCAACATTTATCCCGGCGTCAGCATCTCGGGGCTTGACGCTTCGGGTATGACGCGTGCCGAGCTTATGTCGGCGCTCGGCAAGCGCTTTGAAACCGACCTGCACGCCGATGTATTGACGCTGCAGATCGGAGATGAAACCCTGCAGTTTGACGCCAGCTCTGCCGACGCCCGATTTGACGCCGCAGGCAGCGTTTTGGCTGCTTATTCTTACGGACGATCCGGCTCGTTGTTTGCGCGTGCCGCCGCCGTTTGGCATGCGTGGCGGCAGGGCGTTGACCTTTCGCCCGCCGTTTCGGTCGACGAAGCACAGCTGCGCGCGCGCGTGGCCGAGCTTGTCGCTCGGTTTGACCGCCCGGCGGTCGATCCTTCGTTCACGCTGCGGGACAACCGCCTATTCCTTGACCGCGGCGAAGCGGGCCGCACCATCCATCCGGATGAGCTGACCCGCCTGATCCTCGACCATATCCTTACGGGCAGCGCAACGCCGCTCGTGTTTGAGCCGCAGATAACACAGCCCGCTTCCCTCGACCTTAATGACCTCAAAACGAAGCTCGAGCGCCCCGTGCGTGAGGCG
>MEFT01000016.1 GCA_001725215.1 Clostridium sp. SCN 57-10 | reverse complement strand
GCGAAGTGGACCTCGAGCACGACCGCCCACACCACACGGACCTCGACATCGAAACCCTCGCCGACACCGCCCGCGAACTCACCGGCCGCCCCGTCGACCGCGCCCTGCTCTTGCTCCTCGCGTATAGCGGGCCCCGCATCGGCGAAGCCACCGCCCTTCGCGTCCGTGACCTCGAGCCCACCCATCAGCGCGCGCGCATCCACCGCACCTGGACAGTCGACCGCGAAGGCCGCCGCAAGCTCGGCCCCGTCAAGACCTGGGAGAAACGCTGGATCCCCATCCCCACGTTCCTCATGGCAGAACTCGCCGACCTCACCGCGGCCGGGGCCCCCGACGACTTCGTCTTCACCGCCGCCCGCGGCGGTGCCATCGACGGCACCAACTGGTACAACCGGGTCTGGCGCAAGACCCGCATCGCCGCCGGCCTCGCCACGACCATGTCCGTCCACGACCTCCGCCACGTCGCCGCGACCAACGCCATCGCCGCCGGCGCCGACGTCAAACTCGTGCAACAGATGCTCGGCCACAAAGACGCCACCGAAACCCTCAACACCTACGCCCACCTCTGGCCCGACCGCGTCGCCGACGTCATCGCCGCCGTCGAACAACGCCGCAACGACGCCCTCACCACAGCCCGATTCCGCACCGCCTGAAACCCACCCCACCCGCGCTTGACAGCCACGTTCTGTCACCCCCTACCTTGATAGTTGGAACGGTGTCGCACCCAGACACCAGGCATCGAGACCCCCGGACGGCACAGCCCTGGGGGTCTCGTGCTCACCAAGACACCCCGGAGCCGGGAGTCGAGACAGACCATGCCGCCGCACGCCCAATTCGGGGGGCCTGCCGCGCCGCTCCTCCCGGCCCCAGGGCACCCAGACCGGTGTCAACGCACCCAGCCAGGGACGCGAAGGGCTCCCGCACCGCGCAACCGCCGGCCACGGGACTTCCCGGCGGAGAGCACCTGCACCGCCTCGAGAGGCGCCCCGGAACACTCCGCCGGTGCCTCTCGAGAAACCCACACAAACCTGTCACTGCCCTCAACCGGCACCAGTGACAGGTTTCGCGGACAGTGACAAGTTCGTGACAGGTTCAAAAACACACCTGTCACTCCATCCAGTCGCGTAATCACGCGATTCCTTGCCCCACAGTGACAAGTAGTGACAAGTACCGGGGATCGTGTCAGCTCTTTGAATAAGTAACCAAGTAACCCGGTCAAACGCGCGCAGGGCAGCAGCAGCTACCGAACGCCCCAAACCTGTCACTGCGACGCCCTTGGATACCGCCTCTGACCGACCCCGACGAGGAGCATGTGATGTCCAAGCCTGACCGCCCCGAGGTGTCCACTTCTGGACAGGTGCCGGACGACGACGGCGAGTCGATCGTGCGGGGGAGCGACTGACCGTGGACGACGACGAAGACACCCCCTCGTACGACTACTTCGCCCCCGAGGTGCAAGCCGCCCGGGATGCTATGGGGCGTGCGATCACCGAGTACCTCCGGACCATCCGCCCGACCGAGGAGCCCTTCGTGGTCGCCTGGGTGGTCGGAGCCGAATGGACGAACGCCCAGCTCGAACAGTCCGCACGCGCCGGCCGAGACATCATCGCCCCCGCCGAGCAGAGCATCAGCGCATCCGGTGGACTCGGCGCATACGTCGCCGCCCGCTTCGAATGATCGGAGAGCGCGATGCCGTGGGAGAACAGCCGACCGACTCACGTGCCCGCGTCCGTGCGCGCCGCGTGTCTCGAGCGTGACGGTCACCGCTGCGTCGCGATGCTGTCGGACGGCACACGCTGCCCAGCGACGGACAACCTGCAAGCCGCGCACCTGAAGCGCTGGACACCAGGCGAACGCACCACAGTCGCCGACGTCCGCACACTGTGCCACTGGCACCACAACAGGGAGACACAGCAGGAGGCCGCCACAGCCCGCCGCGCCGCGCAAGGCCCATCAGCACGCCACCCGCGAGAACGGCACCCAGGCAGACGCTGACGACCTCCCAGACCCACCCGGGGACCCCTGGCCCCCGGTCCTCCCTTCGCGGCCGGGGCTGAAATTCGCAGTTTGTACGGGTCTGGGGATTCTTCCGAACGCATCCGAGCCGCCTGCGCGCGTGGAGCGCGTCCGTCTCGTGCCGTCGAGCCCGAAATGGGGTCGAGAGGCGACCCGAAACGGGGTGTGACGCATGCCAGGACGAGGCCCCGCACCGAAGGACGCGAGCAAACGCGCCCGTCGGAACAAGGATGCGGTCGAGCTGCGGGTTCTGCAGATCCAGCCCACCGAACAGCCGAAGTTGCCGACGTTCTACGTAGATGTGAACCTCGGGAAGGACGAAGACGGCGCCCCTGTCATCGTCAAGAGGCGATTCACGTGGCCTGCCACGACCAAGAGCTGGTGGGAGATGCTCGCTCGGCATCCGCTTGCGGTGGAGTTCACTGAGATGGACTGGGCGTATCTCGCCGAGACGGCGATGATCCACGCGCAGTTCTGGAAGGGCGACGTCAAGCTCGCCGGCGAGCTGCGGCTCCGTGAGGCCAATTACGGGTTCACCCCCGAGGACCGCGCCCGTCTGCGGATGCAGTTCGCGCTCGCGACGACCGCCGAGGTCGAGTACGCCGAGCGCGTCGACCGTGCGGTGTCGTCGCGTGACCGGATGCGCGGTATCACGAGGAAGGATTCCGCCTGATGCCGTGGGTGCCGCAGTTCGAGGGCGACTTCCCGACGCTGGGATGGTCGATCGCCGATCAGATGGCGACCTACCTCGGGCGCCCGGACGCCGGCGACGACGACATCTTCGACCCGTTCGTCCTCACGATCGAGCAGCAGGAGTTCCTGAACGAGCTCTACCGCATCGACCCGGTCACCGGCCGCCGCGTGATCCATCGTGCCGCGCTGATCCGTCCGCGCGGGTGGGGCAAGTCCCCGTTTGTCGGCGGCATCATGATCGCCGAGGGCATCTTCGACGTCGTGCCCGACGGGTGGGACGCCGACGGGCAGCCGGTCGGCAAGCCGTGGTCACGGGTTCGCACCCCGTACGTCGCGATCGCCGCGGTGTCGGAGGAGCAGACCAAGAACACCTGGGAGCCGCTCCTCGAGATGCTCCGCCAGGGGTCCGCGGTCGACGAGTTCAACCTCGACCCGATGGACTCCTTCGTCGCTCTCGAGCGCGGCCGCATCGTGCCGATCACGTCGTCGGCGACGACGATCAAGGGCTTCAAGGCTGTCGCGGCGTCGATGGACCAGACGGAGACGTGGCTGCGTTCGAACGGCGGCGTGAAGCTCGCCCAGACCCTCCGCAACAACGCGACGAAGCTCGGCGGCGTCACGATCGAGACCCCGAACGCGTACACGCTCGGTGAGCGGTCGGTGGCGGAGCAGTCGTTCGAGTTCTGGAACGACATCCAGTCGGGCAAGTACAAGAACCTCGAGGACGTCCACTCGATCTACTTCGATCACCGGCCCGCGCCGGCGAGCACGCAGATCGACGACATGGACTCTCTCGTGCACGGCCTCCGCGTCGCGTATGGCGACTCGGCGAACCACCCCGACGGGTGCCTGCTGCACGATCCGCCGTGCGCTCCGGGCTG
Organism: Clostridium sp. SCN 57-10; assembly: GCA_001725215.1. GTDB lineage: Bacteria > Bacillota > Clostridia > Oscillospirales > Butyricicoccaceae > SCN-57-10. The sequence continues at coordinate 23,189 of MEFT01000016.1, read as the reverse complement.
GTTCGACGTGCACCGCGGCGCGCTGGACTTCTTCGACACCGCCAACGACCCCGCGGTGATGCGCGCGGATTTCCTCAACCAGATCGACGCCGCGCGCGACGCGTACGTCACCGACCCGGAGATCCGCGCGTGCGTGGACGCCGGCCGCGGGAAGACCGTAGGGCGCTCCGAGCCCGTGACGCTCGGGTTCGACGGGTCCGAGGGGCGCAAGGACAAGCACCTCGCCGACTCGACCGTGCTCATGGGCTACTCCGTGTCGCAGCGGCACTTCTTCCTCATCGGCCTGTGGGAACAGCCCGATGGGCCCGCCGGTGAAGGGTGGCGGCCGCCGAAGCTCGAGATCGAGCAGGCCGTGGCGAAAGCGTTCCGCGAGTACAACGTGGTCGGGTTCTACGCCGACCCGTCCGCCGGTTGGGCGGGCGAGGTGAAGTCGTGGGAGGCCACGCACCACAAGCGGCTGAAGGCGAAGATGAGCGTGCCGGAGCCGATCCGGTGGAAGCAGAAGGACGTCACCCGCACGTGCGAGACGTTCGAGCAGCTCTACTCCGCGATCCGGCAGGTTGAGGTCACCTTCGACGGCGACCCGGCGGTGATCCGGCACTTCTTGAACGCGCGCCGTGACCCGCGCCGGTCCGGGTACGTGCTGAAGAAGGCCGACGACAACCAGGACTACGGCAAGATCGACGCGACCTACGGGGCTGCGTTCGCCTATGCCGCTGGCAACGACGCGATCGGTAAGGGCGTGACCGCGAGCTCGCGGCGCCGGATGCCGCGACAGCTCAGATAGGGGGTGGCCGATGGCCAGCACGCCGGAGGAGTGGCTCCCCATCCTGGCCAAGCGGATGGACGCCCGCGCCGAGAAGATCGCCGAGCTGCGCGCGTACGCGTCCGGCAACGCGCCGATGCCGGAGATGGGGCAGAACACCCGCGACGCGTGGAAGGCGTTCCAGAAGAAGGCGCGCACGAACTACGCCGGACTCGCCTGCCAGTCCCTCGCCGGTCGCATCGTCCCCACGGGAGTGGCTGTCGGATCGTCGCAGAAGAGCCCCGCGGTGCTCGCCCTCCGCAAGGTGTGGCGCGACAACCGCCTCTCGGTGGTGTTCGCAGACGCGATCCTCAACATGCTGTCGGTCCGGTACGGCTACCTCATCACCGGCATCCGCGACGGCGAGCCGATCATCACCTCGGAGCCGCCGGAGAAGGTCATCACCGCACCCGACCCGGCGCAGCCGTGGCGCGCGCGGGCCGCTCTGCTGGCGTGGCGCGACAACGACGCGGAGAAGGACTTCGCCCAGGTGTGGGTGCCCGGCGTGCGGCAGCGGTTCTCCCGCAGCGTGAAGACCGACAGCGGGACGATCCGCGGCACGATCGCCGAAGGGTGGGAACTCGACGGCGAGCCCGAAGTGTACGACGGGCCGGTCCCGGTGTTCGCGATGGAGAACCAGGACGGCGTCGCCGAGTTCGAGCCGCACATCGACGTCATCGACCGCATCAACCTCGGCAAGCTGCAGCGCCTCGTCGTCACCGCCTACCAGGCATTCCGCGCTCGGGCGATGAAGAACCTCCCCGACACGGACGACGACGGCAACGAGATCGACTGGGCGAAGCGGCTGGACTTCGCGCCCGGAGCGCTCATCGACCTTCCCGAGGGCATCGACATCTGGGAGTCGAAAGAGGTCGACATCCGCCCCCTGCTGGACGGCGAGAAGACCGACGCGCGAGACTTCGCCGCGGTCATGCGCACCCCGATCGACGTGTTCATCCCCGAGGGGCAGAACCAGTCCGCCGCCGGCGCCGAGAACTCGCACAAGGGCGAGATCCAGAAGGCGAAGGACCGCATCCATCGGTGCGGCGCCCCGATGGAAGCCGCTCTGCTCGCAGCACTCCGCATCCTCGCGCTCGATGACGGCGACACCATCAAGGTGACTTTCGAGCCGCCTGAGCACGTCTCCCTCACCGAAAAGGCCGCCGCGGCCCTCGCTGCGAAGGCATCGGGGCGATCCCAGCGGTGGATCGACGAGAACATCTGGGGCATGTCCCCGGACGAGATCGAGGCCGAGGAGACCAACCGCAGCCGCGAGCTGGAACAGGCGCAGGCGGCGGCCGGCGCGATCACCGCAGCCTGACGCCAGGCGCATTCGACCACCCGCACCCGCGGGTATCCGGCGACCCCGAAACGGGGAAGCCATCCATCACTCCGAAACGGGGAACCCATCATGTCCAACATCCGACCCACCCTCGGACCGCTGCCGACCCCGAGTTGGCACCGCCCGTTCCTGCGCTACCTCGACGGTGACCAGGGCGGCGACGGCGGCGAGAAGAAGCCCGAAACGGGCGGCGACAGCGACCTCGAGAAGGCGCGCGCCGAAGCCGAGAAGTGGAAGGCCCTCTCCCGCAAGAACGAGGAGCAGGCCAAGGCCAACGCCGAGAAGGCCAAGAAGTTCGACGAGCTCGAAGAGGCGAACAAGACCGAGCAGGAGAAACTCCTCGCTCGTGCCGAAGCCGCCGAGAAGAAGCTCGCCGACCGGGAAGCGAAGGACGCCGCAGCCGCAACGGCGGCGGAGGTCGCGAAGGAGAAGGGCGTGCCCGTCTCCGCGCTTCGCGGGTCCACCAAAGAGGAGCTCGAGGCGCACGCCGACGAGCTGCTCGCGATCCTGCCCAAGAAGGATCCCGCGCCGTCCGCGGCTGGGCAGGGCGAGGGCGAACAGATCAAGACCGGCGACATGTCGGTGGAGGACATCGTCAGCGCGGCGACCGCCCGCTGACACCCCCGGAGACGTTCGCCACGAACGCTCACGGGCCACCAACCATCCTGAGGAGGAATCGTGGCAAACATCTTCGTCAAGGGGCAGAAGCTCGCGGCCACCGCGCTCGCCCTGCTCCGCAAGCAGGTGAAGGCCCCCGGCCTGTTCACCTACAGGTTCGGCATCTCGGACTTCAAGGGCGCCGAGGGCGACGTCGTCAACATCAAGCGGCCCGCCGTGCTCGTCGCGCGCGAGAAGCCGTGGCGTGGCGACGACCTGATCGTCGTCGACCGTCTGGCCAACTCCAAGATCCAGGTGGCGCTGAACCGCCACATCTACAGCGCGGTCGCGCTGTCGCCGGAGGAGGAGACGCTCGACGAGGTCGACTACGTCCGTGACGTCCAGGCGCCGCAGGTGCAGGCGATCCTCGACTTCTTCGAGGGCATCGTCGTCGGCGCGCTGCGCGCGGCGTCGTTCGTCTTCGGGGTGACGTTCAACACCGCGTCGAGCACGGCGGTCGAGAACGACGCTCGCAAGGTCGCCGTCCGCGCGCGCAAGCTCGCGCAGAAGGCGCACTGGCCGCTGTCGGGTCGCTACTGGCTCGTCGGCGCGAACGTGTCGGAGGCTATCGCGACGCACGACAAGCTGCTCGAGGTGGACGCCGCGGGGCTTCCCGAGGCGCTCCGCGAGGGTGTCGTCGGTCGCCTCGGCGGCTGGACGATCGTCGAGCTCGACGCGCTCGGCGACGACGAGTCGTACTTCGTGCACGAGACCGCCATCGCCATCGCGACGGTCGCTCCCGCGGTGCCCAACGGCGTCGCGAAGGGCGGCGGCGTCGCCGCGGGCAACGGTCTCGCCGTCACCCAGCTGTGGGACTACGACAGCGACCACCTCAAGGACCGTTCGATCGTTCACGCCTTCGCAGGTGCGACGGCCGTGCTCGAAATGGCGTCCGCCTCGGGGCTGCCACTTGTGCCGCGCGAACGGCGCGATATTTTCGCCGCGTCGTCACGTGGAACGGGAGAGCTGATTCGCGCGGCGCTCGATGAGGGCTGCCGCTCGCTTCTTATGGGCATCGGCGGCAGCGCAACCAACGAAGGCGGCGCGGGCATGCTGCAGGCGCTCGGCTTCGGGCTGTTCGATGCGGCGGGAAACTCCATTGCGCCCGGTGCGGGCGGCCTTGCGGCGCTCGACCGCGTGACGTGCGACGGCGTGGATCCTCGTCTTGCGGGCTGTACGTTCCGCATTGCGTGTGACGTGGACGCACCGCTGTGCGGTCCGCGCGGCGCAAGTGCGGTATTCGGCCCGCAAAAGGGAGCGGCGTCCGAAGATGTTCCCGTGCTCGACGAGACGCTGCGCAGGTTCGGTGAGATCCTTGCGCGCGACTGCGGCCGCGATGTGGCGGCCATTCCCGGTGCGGGCGCCGCCGGCGGCATGGGCGCCGGACTGATGGCGTGCCTCGGTGCGCAGCTCATGCCGGGGTTCTCGCTGGTATGCGAAGTTAGCGGTTTTGCGCAGGTGCTTGAGGGCGCCGATCTGCTGATTACCGGCGAGGGGGAGATGAACGCGCAGTCACTGATGGGCAAGCTTCCCGTAGAGGCTGCGAGGCTGGCCGTCTCGCGCGGTGTGCGTGCCATCGCCATTGTGGGTCGTAAGGGCGAAGGGGCGCAGCAGGCTGAAACTTGCGGCTTTTCGCAGATTGTCGAGCTGATGGAGCCCGGCATGTCGGTGGAATACTCCATGGCACACGTCAAGGAATTGACGCGGCAGGCAGTGTGGAAGCTTGCGCTGACGGAATAAGCGCGTCAAAGGGCGTCGCCGCGTATGCGGCGATGCTTTTTTGCTTCGAGCGGGCGGCAATGTGCAATTAAGGCTCTTTCCGTCCGATGTACATGGCGTGCTCGGAATAGGAAAGCAGCTCGGGCAGCTCGAGAAAGCGCTTGGCAAGCGTGATCCAGCAGTCAATTTCCGCCTGGTCGCGCTGCAAAATGTCAAGCTCGTTGGGGGCGAGAATGCCCTCCTGCCCAAAGAGGTGGAGTTTTGTAAGCGGAAACCGCTCCATAAACGGCAGGATATGATTTTGGTGGAAGAAGCAGGCCGATGTAAACGCGGGCCCCGCGTAATTCTCGCCGCGCACTACGGCATCGATAAGAGAAGCCGTAGCGGGATTACCTGCATCGCTTTGAATCATACCGCCATTTTTTAAGTCGTAAATAATGCCTGCAAACGCAAGGACGAACGTTACATAGAGCAACCCGCCCGGCTTCAGATGACGAAGCGCCTGCTCCACGGCACGCACACGATCATCATCATGAAGCAGATGATAGAGCGGCCCCATCAGAAACACATGGTCGAAGTCTCCGAGCGCAAGCTCGTCTAGGGAAAGGCAGCTTTCGGCATACGCCGTTATGCAAACCCCCGTCTCCTGCGCCTTTTGGCAGGCCAGCGCAATATGCTCGGGCGAGAGGTCGACCAGCGTGACCTCGCAGCCTTTTTGCGCGAAATAGATGGCATATCTTCCGGGGCCGCCTCCGATGTCGAGAATGCGGTCGCCCGGCTTAATATAGCGATTCATCATGTGGGTGGTAAGCAAAAACTCGAAGGGGTGCCGCTCCAGCCTATCCCATTCGCGCAGTGCGTTTTCGTCATAATACGCTTTTACGGTGGAGATGTTTTCCTCAGTTTGAATCATGTTACAGCCCCCTCTTTCTTTCGGTTTGCTTGCCGCCCGGCAAAACAACGAAATGAGCATATCATAAAACTGGGAAAAAATCCAGTAGGAAGACAAAAAAATCCTCCCGTGAATTTCACGGGAGGATTTTGCTTAAGTCGGATTAGTCCTGGGCGGCGAGCTTGGCAAGACGCGCGTACTTCTGCTGCGCGGTCTTCTCGGCCAGAGCGAACAGGTCGTTCGCACGATCCGGGAAGGAGCGGGTCAGCTTCGTATAGCGGACCTCGTTCTTGATGAAGTCCTGATACGAGCCGGTGGGAGCCTTGCTGTCAAGCATGAACGGGTTCTTGCCCTCGGCGGAGAGACGCGGGTCAAAGCGGAACAGATGCCAGTAGCCGGCCTCAACCGCTTTCTTGATCTCATCCTGCGAGTTGCCCATGCCACCCTTCACGCCGTGCATCTCGCAGGGCGCGTAGCCGATGACGAGCGACGGACCATGGTAGCTTTCGGCCTCGACCAGAGCCTTGACGGTCTGGTTCTTGTCGGCGCCCATACCGATCTGCGCAACATAGACATAGCCATACTGCATGGCAATGGCTGCGAGATCCTTCTTGGCAACAGCCTTACCGGCCGCGGCAAACTGCGCAACCTGGCCGATCTGCGTCGACTTGGAAGCCTGGCCGCCGGTGTTCGAGTAAACCTCGGTGTCGAAGACCATGATGTTGACGTCTTCGCCCGAAGCGATGACGTGGTCAAGTCCGCCGTAACCGATGTCATAGGCCCAGCCGTCGCCGCCGAAGATCCAGATGGATTTCTTGACGAGGAAGTCCTTATCCTTCAGAATGTCGGTAGCCTTGTCGCAGCCGTTCGCAGCGTTGCGCTCGAGCAGCGGGAGCAGGACGGCGGAAGCTTCGATCGACTTCTGGGCATCGAGGAAGCCCTCAACCCAAGCGCCGATGGCGGCCTTAAGGTCGTCGTGCGAGGTCACTTCAGAGAGCGCGACGAGCTTGTTCTTCAGGCGGTTGCGCAGCTGCTTGACGGCAGTCGCCATGCCGAGGCCGTATTCGGCGTTGTCTTCAAACAGGGAGTTGGCCCAAGCGGGTCCCTTGCCCTGCTTATTGACGGTGTACGGCATGGAGGGAGCCGAGCCGCCCCAGATGGACGAGCAGCCGGTGGCGTTGGCGACAAACATACGCTCGCCGAAGAGCTGGGTGATGAGACGCGCGTAGGCGGTCTCAACGCAACCGGCGCAGGCGCCGGAGTACTCAAGCAGCGGCTGCTTGAACTGGCTGCCCTTGACGGTTTCGACGGCAAAGCCGGTGTTTGTGTTGTCTGCGTGCTCGAGGCAGTAGTCGTAAGCGGCCTGCTGGGCAGACTGCGACTCCTGCGGCTCCATGACGAGAGCCTTGTTCTTCGCCGGGCAGACGTTGGCGCACAGACCGCAGCCCATGCAGTCCAGCGGGGAGATGCTGATGCTGAACTTCTTGTCCTCGTTGCCCTTGCCCATCATCTTGATGGTCTTGAGCGACTCGGGAGCTTCCTGCGCCTGGTCGGCGGTCAGCACGAAGGGACGGATGGTGGCGTGCGGGCAGACAAACGCGCACTGGTTGCACTGGATGCAGTTTTCGGGAATCCACATCGGAACGTCAACCGCAACGCCGCGCTTCTCATAGGCAGAGGTGCCCGAGGGGAAGGTGCCGTCCGGACGGGAGGCAAACTTCGAAACAGGCAGGCTGTCGCCCTTCTGATCGGCGACGGGGATGAGAACTTCCTTGACGAAGTCAACGACTTCGGCACGCTTGCCGGTAATGACAGGGGCGACGGTGTTGTCCGTCAGGCTCGCCCAAGCGGCGGGAACGTCGACCTTGACGAGGGCGTTGACGCCGGCGTCGATCGCGGCATAGTTCATGTTGACGATCTCGTCACCCTTTAGACCGTAAGTCTTCTTGGCGGCCGACTTCATATAGTCGACGGCGTCGTCGATGGGAATGATGTTGGCAAGCTTGAAGAACGCGGACTGCAGGATGGTGTTGGTGCGCTTGCCCATGCCGATCTCACGCGCCTTGTCGATCGCGTTGACGATATAGAAGTTGATGTTGTTCTTGGCGATATAGGCCTTCATCTTGTTCGGCAGGTGCTGGTCAAGCTCCTCCGGAGTCCACTGGCAGTTGAGCAGGAAGGTGCCGCCCGGCTTGACATCCTGCACCACGTCATACTTCATGACGTAGGAGGGGTTGTGGCAGGCGACGAAGTTCGCCTTGTCGATAAAGTAGGTCGACTTGATGGGCTTATCGCCGAAACGCAGGTGCGAAACGGTCACGCCGCCCGTCTTCTTGGAGTCGTAGGCGAAGTAAGCCTGTGCATACTTGTTCGTATGGTCGCCGATGATCTTGATGGAGTTCTTGTTCGCGCCGACGGTGCCGTCGCCGCCGAGACCCCAGAACTTACATGCGACGGTGCCCGCGGGGGCGGTGTCGGCCGTAAAGGCGGAGGTGTCAAGCGAGAGGTTGGTCACGTCGTCATTGATGCCGACGGTGAAGTGCTTCTTCGGGTTTGCCGACTGCATGTTGGCATATACGGCGAAGATGTTCGACGGGGGAGCATCCTTCGAGCCGAGGCCATAGCGGCCGCCGAACACGGGCAGGTTTTTGCCTTCTGCGGCAAGTGCGGAGACGACATCGAGGAAGAGCGGCTCGCCAAGCGCGCCGGGCTCCTTCGTGCGGTCAAGCACGGTGAGGCGCTCGCAGGTGGCGGGGATGGCGGCGGCAAACTTCGCCGAAACGAACGGACGATACAGACGAACCTTGATGAGACCGGCCTTCTTGCCCTCGGCAAGCATGGCGTCGATCACTTCTTCGGCGGTGTCGCACAGCGAGCCCATGGCGACGATGACGTCGGTCGCATCGGGTGCGCCGTAGTAGTTAAAGAGCTGGTAATCGGTGCCGATCTTGGCGTTTACCTTGCCCATATACTCCTCTACGATCGCGGGGAAGCGGTCATAGTAGGGGTTGCAAGCTTCGCGGGCCTGGAAGAAGATGTCCGGGTTTTGGGCGGTGCCGCGCTGAACGGGATGCTCGGGGTTGAGCGCGTTGCGGCGGAAGTCTTCCACTGCATCGAAGTCGCACATTTCCTTCAGATCTTCATAGTCCCACGTCTCGATCTTCTGGATCTCGTGCGAGGTGCGGAAGCCGTCGAAGAAGTGCAGGAAGGGAACACGGCCCTTAATGGTGGCAAGATGCGCAACCGCGCCGAGGTCCATGGCCTCCTGCGGGTTGGTTGAAGCGAGCATGGCAAAGCCGGTCTGGCGGCAAGCCATAACGTCCTGATGGTCGCCGAAGATGGAGAGCGCGTGCGAAGCGAGCGCACGAGCCGAGCAGTGGATGACGCAGGGAAGCAGCTCGCCCGCGATCTTGTACATGTTGGGGATCATGAGCAGAAGGCCCTGCGACGCGGTAAAGGTGGTGGTGAGGGCACCAGCGGCGAGGCTGCCGTGCACAGCGCCTGCGGCGCCTGCCTCCGACTGCATCTCGATGACCTTCACTTCCTGACCGAAGATGTTCTTGAGTCCGTTCGCGGACCAGACATCGGTAAGGTCGGCCATGACGGACGACGGGGTGATGGGATAAATCGCTGCTACATCCGTAAACGCATATGATGCGGTTGCGGCAGCGGTATTACCGTCCATCGTTTTCATTTTTCTTGCCATTGTGGACTTCCTCCTTTATATTTTCGGGGTATTGGGTAGAGGTTAAGGCTGTGAAACAGACCTACCTTATTCTATCAAAGAATTTGCCCGCTGTAAACAATTATTGTGCAAAAAGAAGCACTTTTCGGGAAAAAATCGGCTGTTTGTCGTGAATCATTTTGGACAGTTTGAACGAGGGGAGAAAAACTTCGTCAAAAGACGGGAAAACACAATAAAAAATCCCGAAGGCATCCCGCCTGCTGCCGGAAGACCGAAAAGTTGGGCAAAATGAATTGCGCGGAAGCTCAAAATACGGTATTCTTAGGGGAGAAAAAACGACATTGAAGGTTGCCTCGTTTTATGCGAGTGCGATCTATCCGGCGGCCTGCCGCGATTTGATATTGTCGGTCTCCCGGACGCGTCAGTCAAAGAGTCGCAGGACAGGGTGCGTGCCGCCGCCAAAAACTGCGGATACGATTTCCCGCAGAAGCGCATCACCGTCAACCTCGCGCCCGGTGAGCTGCGCAAGGAGGGGCCGGTGTATGATCTGCCCATTCTGGTCGGCGTGCTGACCTGCTCGGGACAGATGAAGACGCCGCCGATGGATGCGTGCTTCTTCGGCGAGCTGTCGCTTGAGGGTGAGGTGCGCGCGGCGACGGGCGTGCTGCCCATGGTGCTCTCGGCGAAAAACGCAGGGCTGCGCACGGCGTTTGTGCCGCGCGACAACGCAAAAGAGGCAGCCGTCGTCGATGGCATCGAGGTGTACGGCGTTGCGCATGTGCGCGAGCTGGCGGCGCATCTCGACGGTACATGTCTGCTTACGCCCCAGCCGCCGACGCAGTATGAAAGCTGCGCTGCCGAGGGACTGGATTTTTCCGACGTCGTCGGGCAAGAAAATGTCAAGCGCGGGCTGGAGATTGCTGCGGCAGGCTCACACAACGTACTTATGATCGGGTCTCCCGGTTCGGGCAAAAGCATGCTGGCTAAGCGCCTGCCGTCTATTATGCCCGCAATGACCGTCGAGGAAGCACTTGAGGTAACGAAGCTTTATTCAGTGGCCGGACTACTTGACCGCGAGACACCATTTGTTTCGGTGCGTCCGTTTCGCAGTCCGCACCATACGGTGTCGACCGTGGGTCTCGCGGGCGGAGGGCGCATGCCGAAGCCGGGCGAAATTTCGCTGGCGCACAACGGCATTTTATTCTTGGACGAGCTGCCCGAGTTTCGTACCGATGCCCTTGAGGTGCTGCGGCAACCGCTGGAAGACGGTACAATTACCGTTTCGCGCGTTTCAGGCACCTGTGCGTATCCCAGCCGGTTTATGCTCGTCTGCGCGATGAATCCGTGCAAGTGCGGCTATTATGGCCATCCGTCCGGCCGCTGCACCTGCCCCGACCAGAGTGTCCGCGGCTACCGCAAGCGTATTTCCGGCCCGCTGCTCGACCGCATCGATCTGCACATCAATGTTATGCCCGTCGACCTGCCGAGCCTGCAGGCGCGTCGCCCGGCAGAACCGTCAAGCGCCGTCAAGGCGCGGGTCGACGCGGCGCGCGCCCTGCAAAACGAGCGGTATCGCGGACAGTCTTTCCACAGCAACGCATTCCTAACGCCAGCCGAGCTGCGAAAGCACTGCATGCCGGACGCTGAAGGCCGCGCGCTGCTCGCCGCCGCGTTCGAGCGCCTTGGGCTTACGGCGCGCGCTTATGACCGAATTCTCAAGGTTTCACGCACCATCGCCGACCTTGCGGGCGCTCCGTCGATCGGCGCGATGCACATTGCGGAGGCCATCCAATTCCGAACGCTCGATCAGACGGGGCTTTTGTGACCGCTTTTCCCGGTTATACGCATTGTTTATTCATTCGTTTGAAAAGTTACACCGTATGCTCTGTGCAAAAGTCTGTGCGAAATGTGCAAAAACCACGATACCTGTGTCGATTATCGTCAATTAGAAATTTTTACCTAATTTGCATTGCATACTCATTTATTCCGAAAAAGAAATAAAAGGAAATTTCTAAAACAGAAAGTTGTCAGGCATGAAGTGTGACGCAGCAAGATAAGTATGGTAATGGCCAAAGTGCGCACGTGCCGTTTTTCGTCTATTTTGTGATCGACGGAGTGTAAGTAAAAACCGCCGCCCTGTAGAGGGAGGCGGCTCGGTGCTTTCAAGAAATAAGCGAAACACCGGGCTTAAGCAAATCGCGAAAGGGAATCCCGCTGTGCGGAGGCAAAATGCAAAGGGGGATGCACGCATCCCCCTTCAAAGATTATTAAAGAGCAGCCTTGGCCTGCGCGACAAGCGCGGAAAACGCGGCCTGGTCGGCAATGGCGATCTCGGCCAGCATTTTGCGGTTCAGCGTCACGCCCGCCTTCTTCAGACCGTTCATAAAGGTCGAATAGTTCATGCCGTTCATTTTGCAAGCGGCACTGATACGGGTGATCCACAGGCGGCGGAAATCGCGCTTCTTCAGCTTGCGGCCGACATAAGCGTATTTCAGCGACTTCATCACCTGCTGGTTGGCAAGCTTATAGTGATTCTTTTTGGAGCCCCAGAAGCCCTTCGCCAGCTTGATTATTTTCTTTCTTCTTTTGCGCGTCATCATCGCGCCTTTTACTCTTGCCATTTAAAATAGCCTCCTGTACGAATTGTTCCGGGTTTATTTGTAGGGGATCAGGCGCTTAAGCGTCGGCGCGTTGGTCGCGTCGGCATAGCCCGCCTTGCGCAGCTGGCGTTTCCGCTTCGGGGACTTGCAGCCCTTGATATCGTGGCGTCGATTCATGCTCGACAGCTTGATCTTTCCGCTTTTGGTTACGGAAAAACGTTTTTTTGCGCCGGAATGCGTCTTGATTTTCGGCATAAGGGGTTTCTCCTCTCTTTGATGGACGGTACAGACCGTTAGACAGTTTTAATAGGTGCTAAAAACATCAGCATCTGGCGGCCTTCGAGCTTAGGCTCTTTTTCGACATTGCCAAACTCTTTGCACGCTTCGGCAAAGCGCTGCAGAATGGTAAGGCCGATGGAGGTATGAGCCATTTCGCGGCCGCGGAAGCGAACGGAAACCTTAACCTTGTCACCGTTCTTCAAAAACTTTTGCGCATTTTTCGCTTTGACCTCAAAATCATGCACGTCAATTTTGGCAGACAGGCGGATTTCCTTGATCTCGACGATCTTTTGATTCTTGCGGGCCTCTTTGTCCTTCTTGGCCTGCTCGAAGCGGAATTTGCCGTAGTCCATGATCTTACACACGGGCGGCTCCGCTTTGGGCGCGATCATAACCAGATCAAGCCCCTTGGAAGCAGCAGCCTCCAAAGCCTCGTTGATGGGTACGACACCGAGCTGAGCGCCGTCGTCGCCGATCAGGCGGATCTCTTTGTCGCGGATTTCTTCATTGATCTGATGTTCTTGTACGCTAATGCTAAAGCACCTCCTAAAAAAATGAAACGGACGGTACAAGACCGCCCGCAACAAACACACGACGCATAGCGCCGCATTCATTCGTTATCAACCCTTTTTCAAATGATGAGGGTGAGGACGGCCAAGTCCTTCTTTCTTTTGCTTCACAATTATATCAGCCATAGCAGCTGCTGTCAACTGTATTTTCGGGAAAAACAGAGAAAGATTTCTTTCGAAAACATATTGGAATTTATGAAATCATCGAGTATAATAATAGCACACTAACAGACAGAATGGAATATGGAGGCGAACTTATGAACGAAGAGTTCGGCAATGATATCGTCACCCTGACGGACGATGAGGGAAATGAGCTTGTGCTTGAGCACCTCGATACCGTCGAATATAACGGCATGACATACCTTGCGTTTATCCCCGAGGAGATGAGCGTGGAGGACAGTTACGAGCTGATCATCATGAAGGTCGAGCAGGAAAACGGAGAAGAAATGCTTGTGACGCTCGATGATGAAGACGAGCTGGCCGAGATGTTCCAGATTTTCTCCGAGCGTTTGGAAGATACCTTCGAGGAAGAAGAAGAGGACGAAGAAGAAGAGCCCGCCGAAGAGGAAGAGGGCTACTAAACGTTAGCGGCCACCGCCCTGCGGGGTGCGACAGCAGGCATTATTTAACCTACAAAGCGTTAATACGGGACCGCGATCACCGTCCCCGGGCGCAGACCTCCCGCGTGCTTGCGCGCGGAAGTTGGGAGCACCTTAAAGGACGGCTAGCGAACCCACCTGCAATAGCGGGTTATTAACCACCTGCATCGGCCTTGTGGGGCAAAACAGTAATATCCGAAGGGGGATGCGTCAGCATCCCCCTTCGTGCATATCGGTATGAGTGCACAATGGCTTTTTACCGGAGTGTCGGAAACCGATGCAAACGCAGATAAAACAGACTGTCCACGCATAAGGATTTCGGCGCGGATTTCGGTGCGGAAACCTAGCTTTGTTCCCGTTCGTCTATAGTCTGCAGGTAAAAATGACGTCGTCATTTTCGGCGGCAGATGCGCCGACGCTTCGGTAAAGCGCACATGCGGCTTTGTTGCTTTTGGTCGTGGGAATCCAGACTTTGTGTATACCGGTGCTGCGTGCATCCGCAAGAATATGAGAGAGCAGTATTTTGGCGATGCCCTGCCCGCGGTGACGCTTCGTCGTGCCGATTTCGTAAAGGCAGAACATGTCGTCGCCGTCCAGGCGGCTCATGCGGTAGGCAACGGCATACGATACGACAGAGCTATCCAGTTTCGCGACATAGAAAAGCGCGCCGGGCGTATGCAGAAAACGGGCAATGTTATCGGCGTTCGCGTCACAGGAATCATCTTCGCGCTTAACGCGCAACATGGCTTCGATGACCTGTTCCATGTGGTCTTCGCCGCATCGCATTATCGTGATCACAGCACACACCTCATATCATTGAGATTGCCGCCGGACGAATATTCGTCCGGCGGCAATTGCATGTTTATTCGTTGCAGTAGCGGATGGTAAGCGTGCCGTCCGTATTGTATTTCACGGCTTCAGCGTCGAAGAACAGGCTGTCCATCGCCTTGAAATAGTCGGCCTTCGAGGCAAATTGGGGCTTGCTTTCGGCAATCACCTTTTTGGCGAGCGCTGCACCGTCGGCCAGCAGTGCGTCAGCCAGCAGCACCTGGAACTGTGCGCAGTTGACAACGGCCGAAACGGGATCCTCAATGTGATAGTCGGAGCCGTGGCCGGTACCTGCAGCGCCGCTTGCATAGGGGTGCACGGCGGGCATCACAGCCGCCACGTCGCCCATGTCTGTGCAGCCCGTTCCCCAGTCGTTGCTCGCGCTGAGGTGGTCGGCGCCAAAGCACTCGGTGACGACGCTGTCCACGAGGTCAAGCATCATGCGGTTGTTGTGCAACGGCGTATAGCCCGCGCGGTCGTGAAGCACGACGTTCGCACCGATGGCGGCGGCGCTGCCCGCAAGCGCGCGGTTCACTTTTTTGTTATTCGCGATGACGGCCTCAAGCGAAGCGGCGCGCACATAGCTTTCAAGGCGCACGTCGTTCGGAATGGCGTTGACCGCGCCGCCGCCGCGCGTGACGATCGGATGGAAGCGGACGTGGTCGTCGTCACGGAAGGTTTCACGCAGCGAGTTGACGGCCTGCATGCCCATCGTCGCGGCATAAAGCGCGTTGACGCCCAGATCGGGGCTTCCGCCCGCATGGGCCGATACACCGACAAAGTCGATGTTTTTGGCGACGCAGCCGTTGCAGCCGGCTTCATAGCCGATGCCCGGCTTGTCAAGGTTTGCGGTGTGAACCATAAACGCAAGGTCACAACCGTCCATAAAGCCGCGATACATGAACTCTACCTTGCCGCCGTAATATTTGATGACCCCCTGCTTGCGCAGCTCCTCGCGGTAGCCGATTTCAATCAGCTCTTCAGCGGGTACGGCCATCAGGCGGAACGAGCCGCACATGCCGTCAAGCGCGCCCGGCTCACGCAGGGCGGCGGCAACGCCGATGAGCGCGGCGCACTGCGCGTGGTGCCCGCAGGCGTGCACATATCCCGTTGCGGGATCGCACTCGGGGTGGGTTGCGACGATCAGCGAATCAAGCTCGCCCATAATAAGCAGCTTGGGACCGGGACGGCCTGTGTCAAGATCACAGTAAAAGCCGGGGATGTTGCCCGCCATAATCGGCTCATAGCCGAGCTCGCGGAACTGATTCGCCATAAACTCACTGGTCTTCCACTCACGGTAGCCGGTCTCCGGGTTTTTCCAGATATGGCGTTCGGCTGCGAGGGCGCGCTCGCTATGCTTGTCCACGGCGGCCTTCAGCTGTTGGATACGTGCTTCGTTCATTGTCATCGCTCCTTATAAAAATCGGTTTCGTCGCACTGTGATGTCAGAATGACTGCCGCACGGCGGCCGTTGTGCACCGGACGCCGCGTAAAAGAAACAACCTTATTGTATCACAGCGAGGTGCGAAGCACAAGAATTCTATGTATTTTTATGCGGCCATCGCGCATGGCAATGACCGCATAAGCGCAAGTGCGCCGGACGAAAATTACGGCTCCTCGTTATTCATCACAGAGGGGGGCGTCTGGCCGCCGCAAGTGCGGCAGATCAGCGTTCCGGTGACGGCGACATGAGGCGTCACAGCGCCGCAGTGCGCGCAATAATGCAGGTCATCCCCAAACCCTTTGTTTTGCGTGTTCGGATCTGACAGAATGCCAAGCGTTACGAGAAGCGAGCAGACGGCGGCGGCCACGGTCGTGACAAGGTTCACATCGACGACCCGACCGAGAAGCACAAGGATAGCGGCGACCTGAGATACAATGCTGATGAGGACAGAGGGACTTTTCAATCGTGCGAGCAACAACTTGATTTGCTGCATAGCGGACACTCCTTTCAGGGATGTAGCGCCGCGTGCATGCCGCTTTCATCATATGCGGCTTCTCGCCGCGGGTGCATACCTCCGTACGCGGAGGCATATGCTTCATGGGGTGATAAGGATGAGTCAAGTACCGATACCTACTGATGTGGAAAAGAGCATTTTATATATCATTCCGGTGCTGTTTTTGCTCGCGTCCGCTTTGCACTTTGTCTATCGAGCGAGCGGGCGCGTGTTCGCCGTGGGATTGCTCACACCGGTCAACGAAAGTGTATGGGAACATCTGAAGCTTGCGTTTTTACCAACCGCGCTCTGGTGGATCGGATATTACCTGTGGAGGGGAAGGCAGAGCGGCATCGGCGCCGACGCATGGTTTACTGCTGCTGCCGCCGGCATTGTGACGGCCTGCCTCTTGATTCCGATGGTGTACTATTTTTACCGGGAAGGGCTCGGCATTCGCAGCCTTGCGCTTGACATTGCGCTGCTGCTCGTTGCCATGGCAGCGGGACAGTGTCTCGCGCTGCATGTGCTGCGCTGTGGTGTGCGCGCGCCTGCCTGGATCGGGCTTGCGGTGCTGGCTGCACTGTTTCTGCTCTTCGCCGTGTGGTCTGTACATCCGCCCAGACTGCGGCTCTTTCTCGACACGACCACGGGCAAATACGGGATGAATAAATAACACAAAGCGCCTGTGAGATTTCTCACAGGCGCTCCGATTAAGCGTTATTCTTCAGCATCTTGCGCGGCAGGCGGCTCCTCCGCGGCGGCTTCTTCCGGTTGCGGTTCCTCCGTTGGCTCGGGCAGCGGGCGGCAGGCGGCGAAAACGCCATGCCATACCAAGAGCAGGGTAGCAAGGGCAACAAGCACGTCATACGCGCCTAGACCTACCGTTTTGCCGAACAGCGTGGGTGCATACAGCCGGCTGACGGCACATGCCGTCAGAAGCATGAGGGAGAGGCTGGCAAGCCACATAAGAGGCACGGGGCGGGCTTTTTTAAAATGAGCGGCACAGATATAATAGAGAGCCAGCATAAGCGTAACAGCGGCGAGAATTTCGTAATCATAAACCAAAGATTGCGCGTGATGAGCCATCGCGCGGTAAAAGAGCAGAAGGTAATAGCCGCAGTGCACGAGCGGGAACACGAGGCACAGCCCCGCTTCCTGCTGGTCGCGTGCGCGCAGCTGCGCGATGACCGCAACGCCGGCGGCGACGCAGAACGCTGCGGAAACCCAAACGAGCAGAGAGCCTGAAGCCTGTCCAAACGCGATCTTGACGGCGGTCGCCGCAAAAAACAGCATGGAGGCCGTCACAGCCGCCGTCTTCCCGGCCGTTGAACGTATCGGCCTGAAACCGGGCTTCACGCCCGCGCGGCACGCAAAAAAAGCAGGCACAAGCAACAGAGCTGCCGCGGCGGCAGGCAGGACGTAGAGCAGCGCGCGCAGCGCAGCGCCGCTCGGAACATGCCCCCAAACGGAGCCCGAACTTATGGTATGAAGAGCGGCTGCATCCATATAGGCGCGGCTGACGAAAACACGAAAAAAGGCCAGTGCGCATCCGGCCGCAAAAGAAAGCACCGCACAAAGTGCGGCAAGATATGCGCTCTTTGGTTTCATAGCATAGACCAACCTGTCATAAAATTAGAAGTAACTCTATTCTATCTCAACCAACGCCGCTTGGCAACACAAAAGGAGCATCAAAATGAAAAGACTGCTGATTTTCTTTTTCGCCCTCACCGCCATTCTGTATGCCATGCCGATATTTACCCTCGGCTTTGTGCGGGAGGAAACACCCATCGAAGAGCCGACGCTTGAAGACGACCGGACGGTTGGTGAAG
The DNA here is from genome assembly GCA_001725215.1 of Clostridium sp. SCN 57-10. GTDB lineage: Bacteria > Bacillota > Clostridia > Oscillospirales > Butyricicoccaceae > SCN-57-10. Next base: position 5,448 of record MEFT01000016.1, on the reverse strand, counting down.
CCATTTTGGTCGATCAGCCAGAAAGCTATGACCGCGCCACGCGTGTGACGGTGTGCATCGAGGGGAAAGCGTCCGACATGACGATTCATGATTATCTGTGCGGCGTCGTCGCCGCCGAGATGCCGGCGTCGTTTCCCGAAGAGGCGCTGAAAGCGCAGGCCGTGGCGGCACGCACCTATACGCTCTATAAAATCAAGCTGTATGAATCGGGAACGCCGACGCCCGAATCGCACAACGGTGCGCAGCTTTGCGACGACCCGACACACTGCAAGGGCTATTGTGACATCCGTGTAAAGGCAGCCGAGCTATGGGGGCAGAGTGCTGAAAAATACAGTGCGTGCATTGAAAATGCGGTCACTGCGACTGACGGCATCATTGCCACCTATCAAGGTGAACCGATTGCGGCCGTCTTCCATGCGGCGTCCGGTGCGCGCACCGAAAGCGCTATCGACGTGTGGGGCGGAGACGCGCCCTATCTGCAAAGCGTGCCCAGCATTGGCGGTGAAGCGTCGGCAAGCTTCCACGCCTCGGTTACCCTCACCGCGGAGCAGTTTAAGACCGTGTTCCTCGGGAAATATCCAAAGGCTGATCTGTCTGCGCTTCCGGCAACATGGTTCAAGGATTCTGAGCGCAGCGAAGCGGGCGGCGTGATCACCGTGCTCGTAGGCGGCGTGCGTGTTAAGGGAACCGAAATACGATCCATGTTCGGCCTCAATTCGACCAATTTTCGTCTGACATATACGGAAAGCTCGCTGACGTTTGAGACAACGGGCTACGGACACGGCGTCGGCTTAAGTCAGTTCGGCGCGCGAGCCATGGCGCTGGAGGGGAAAAATTATGAGGAAATCATCAAAAGTTATTATACCGGCGTGGATTTGACGCTGAAAAATTAAATCATATCACTTTTGCTGTGAACGACGCGTGGAAGCGGCCGATTTTTCGGCCGCTTCCATCGCAAATAGTATAAGCCGAGCCTGCGCGGGCGATAATAACCGCGGAGGTGCAATTGCATGGATCACAAATATCAAAACAACCGAAAAAACAGCATGATACAAAAAATCGGTACCTTCGCAGTGGAAAAGGGATTTTACATTGTGCTTGCCCTTTGCGCCGTGGCGATCGGCGTTTCTGGGTATGTACTCTTTTTCACGGGAAACGGAGAGGACACGCAGCCCGGAACGGATACGCCGGTCGCCATTGTTGACAATCCGACGGTCGGCGAAGAAGACATCCCCACCCTGCCGCAGATTAAAGTCGAGCTGACCGAACCGACGACGGTGGACGACGCGCCGACCGTGCCGTCACGTCCGGCCGTCACCGAGCCGCCTCGCACGCAGGCAGCGCCCGCCGTTGAGGTTGGCAAAACGCAGAGCGCCGCGCCGAAGTTCGCAAAGCCGACCGACGGTAAGGTGCAGCGCGCATTTTCGGGCGACACGCTTGTGTATGACGACACGATGGCCGATTGGCGCGTGCACGGAGGAACCGACTTTGTGTGCACCGAAGGCGCTAAAGTGTACGCCGTTGCGGATGGCACCGTGACCAAGGTGTTTTATGATGAAATGCTGGGCAACTGTGTGCGCATTAAGCATGACGGCGGCTATGAAAGCACCTATTGCGGTCTTGTCAAGAACGCCACCATGAAGGAGGGCATGTCCGTTCGCCGCGGAGATGTCATTGGCGGAGGCGGTGGCGGCATCATTGCAGAAAGCGCGCAGGAAATGCACATCCACGTCGTCCTCACCAAAGACGGTAAGGCCGTCGACTTAATGGCGTTGGTCAAATAGCGTAGCTCGCATCGGTTTGAAAAAGGCGCTTCCGTTTGGAAGCGCCTTTATGCTTGCCCCCAAAGCACAGTGGGCTTGACCGATTTTGCTTTTTCGTCGCTGTAGAGCGGCGGCTCGAAGGGGATCAGATCCCCTTGCGAGACTGTGTCAGTCGGTGCGCTCCGCTCTGCCGGGCAGCGCATCGGGCAGCGGCTGCCCGCAATAGGGACAGATGCCGCCTGACAGCAGCGAGGCGGGGCGAGGCTGCTCAACCGTGTATTGCTCGGTGAACACGCGAGAGGGAAGGCCGTTTTGGTCAAGGCAGACGACGGAAAGCGTGTGCACGCCGGTCGGAATGTCAATCGGACGCTCATAGCGCGGCGATGTCAGCTGCGGTGTGGTACCATCGAGCGTATAATAGCAATCCTGTCCCGCCTGAATGCGTACCGAGCAGGGTGCGTCATAGACACCGCCGGCGGGCGAAAGCTTTGCGACGGGTCGCATGCGCGAAACGCGTACCGAAGCGTATCCGTCGGGCAGGTTATCTAGCAGCTCAATCGCATCAAACAGCCGACCCTCTAGCACATAGACACGCGCAAGTTCGGTGTAAAAGGTCAGGTTATACGGAGACTGCGCAACCCCCGTCTTTAAAATCTCGCGTGCCTGCGGGAGCCCGCCTTCCGCGATGCACATGCGTACAAGCGCAAGACGCGCGTCCGTATCATATGGATTGTATTTGAGCGACTCGCGGTAGAAATGCGCGGCGTAGCCCGCGCTTCCGCGCGCTTCGGCCCGCACGGCGAGGGATTTGAGAAAATCCGCCGTATACGATCCGCCCGCCACCGCAAAAAGAGAAACGCCGCAGACGATCACAAGTATCAGCGTGATCAAGCCTGCGGCAAGCGCTTTTTTCATCGGCATCACACCCTCACGGGTCATTATGCCCAAGAAAAAGAAATCCTACGCGATAAGCGCGAAAACGAGCTGCACAATTGCGTAAAAAATGGGGAGATGCAGTAGGTAAATCAAAAGGGTATGGCGGCCGCATGCCTCGAAAAATGGCATCCGAACGGTGTAAAACCAGGCGGGCAGCCGGTTTTCCTGCGCGGCGCGGCCGATGCACGTTCCAAAGAAATACATGAACGACCATGGAAAAAGAGGAAAAAAGTCACCCGAAACAAATCCGGGGCTGACAATGCCGAGCAGCCATAGGTGCTCGATGGAAAAGGTTCGGTTAAGGGCGAAATAGCTTACGAAAAACAACGCGAGCCACATCATAGGCCGCGCGCGGCGGCGCATAAGCCATGGGCGCAAAGGCGCCATCGCAAGCGTCATCACCCCAAGAAAATGCAGAATGCCGAACCGGATAATCAAATCCGGCATAAAGAGCCAGCTTGCCAGCGTGATGACAGCCGCGGCGAGCAGAAATTTTATGCCGCGCCGGGCATTGTTGCGTGAAAACACCGAGCATGCGCCCGAAATGGCAATGAATACGCTGGCAAAAAGCGGCTGCAGCACATACAACACGGGGTTTTCAATCAGCCCTGAGGGCGCGTGCCCGAGCGTGACAAGCAGATAGGCGCAGTGATAGAGCACCATGAGCACGATGGAAAAACCGCGCAATGCGTCAAAGAGAGGATAGCGGCGTGCGGAGTACCCGCCGCCGGCGGAAGAGGGGAAAGCGTTCCCGTCTTCCGTGCTATCCTTTTCACACTGCGACGGCAAGGCTGCGTTGTCCGCCTTTTGGCGCAAAACGATTTTTCGCAAGTCTTGTCGCCTCTTTCATCAAAGATGAGAATCAGACGTTGAAGCGGAAAAGCACGACGTCTCCGTCCTGCATGACGTATTCCTTGCCCTCAGAACGCACCAGACCGCGCTCCTTGGCGGAGGCAAACGAGCCGCACTCAATCAGCTTGTCAAACGCCACCACTTCGGCACGGATGAAGCCACGTTCGAAGTCGGTGTGGATTTTTCCCGCTGCCTGCGGCGCGCGGTCGCCCCGTGTGATGGTCCAGGCGCGCACCTCAGGCTCGCCCGCCGTCAGGAACGAGATGAGTCCCAGCCGCTCGTAAGATTTGCGGATCAGGCGGTCAAGCCCCGACTCGGTAAAGCCGAGCTCGGACAAAAACAGCTCTTTTTCCTCGCGGCTCATGTCGCAGATTTCAGCCTCCATCTGCGCGCAGATGGGCAGTACGTCGGAGCCTTCCTCCGCCGCGACTTCGCACACCGCGGTATAAAGCGGATTGGCGGAAAGGTCGCCCGTCAGCGAAGCGTCGTCCATATTAGCGGCGTAAATGACCGGCTTGCCCGACAAAAGGCCGATTTCCTGCACGACGGCGCGATCCTCTACATCGCAGGCGAAGGTCCGAGCCGACAGCCCATCCTGCAGATGCGCAAGCAGCTCACGCAGCACGGACGCTTCGTGGGCGTATTTCTTATCGCCCTTAGCCAGCTTTTCCGCCTTGTCGATGCGGCGCTCAAGCACCTCCACGTCAGACAGAATCAGCTCAAGGTTGATCGTTTCAATGTCGCGGCGCGGATTGACCGAGCCATCCACATGGATGATGTTTCCGTCTTCAAAGCAGCGCACAACATGCACGATGACGTCGACCTGGCGAATGTGGGACAAAAATTTGTTGCCCAGTCCCTCGCCCGATGAGGCGCCCTTGACAAGCCCTGCGATGTCGACGAACTCGATGACGGCGGGCGTGATCTTTTTGGGGTTATATATGTTGGCAAGCGCGTCAAGACGCTTGTCCGGCACGCTGACAATACCAACGTTGGGGTCGATGGTGCAGAACGGGTAGTTTGCAGACTGTGCCTTCAGCGAGGTGAGGGCGTTAAAAAGTGTGCTTTTGCCGACGTTCGGCAGACCGACGATTCCGAGCTTCATGGTGTTTCCTCCGTTGATCAATTACCATAATATTATACATGGTTTTGCCGTGCAGGTAAAGCCTAATGTCGCTTTACAACGCGTAAAACATTTATTTACACATTGTTAATGCAAAAAAACACGAAGCCGCTTATAATAATAGCAGAATTATGGATGATTGGGGGCTTTCTCATGTCAAAAATCATTTTGGTGATAGAAGACGACGGCAATATCCGCGAGCTGCTGCGCCTTTACCTTGAGCAGGAGGGTTATTCGGTGGAAACCGCGCAGGACGGACTGGAGGGTATGCGTGCATTTAAGCGGCTGCATCCGGACCTTGTGCTGCTCGATCTTATGATGCCCGTCATGGATGGCACGCAGGTCATCCGCGAAATCCGTACCTCTTCCAAAACGCCGGTTATTATGCTGACCGCCAAGGGCGAAACGTTTGACAAGGTTACCGGGCTTGAGCTGGGCGCTGACGACTATATCACAAAGCCGTTTGAAATGCGCGAGCTGATTGCTCGCGTGCGCGCCGTGCTGCGCCGCTTTGACAAGGGCGGTGCGCCCATGAAGCTGGAGTTTGACAACTTGATCATCGACAAAGAGTCGTACAATATCGTGGTTAAGGGCGAAAAAATGGAAATTCCGCCCAAAGAGATCGAGCTGCTTTATTTCCTCGCGTCGTCGCCCAACCGCGTGTTTACGCGCGCGCAGCTGCTTGACGATGTGTGGGGATTTGACTATTTCGGCGATACCCGCACGGTCGACGTGCACGTCAAGCGCTTGCGCGAAAAGCTGCAGGGCGTTTCC
>MEFT01000015.1 GCA_001725215.1 Clostridium sp. SCN 57-10 | reverse complement strand
TGTTGAGCACCTGCCGCGTTTTGCGCACGCGCTTTTCGCCGAGGGCGCCCTCGTCGTCGATGCCCGGCGTGTCAATGATGACGACGGGGCCAAGCGGCAGCAGCTCCATTGCCTTGGAGACGGGGTCGGTCGTCGTGCCCTTAATATCGGACACAACAGCAAGCTCCTGCCCCGTCACCGCGTTGACGACGCTCGATTTGCCCGCGTTGCGCCTGCCGAAAAACGCGATGTGCACGCGCTCGGAGGACGGCGTTTGTGAAAGGCTCATGCGGATTCCTCCTTAAAAGCGGAAGTCGCGCGCGCCGCGCGCAATGTCCGCAAGGTTGGAAACGGCGCGCGCGCGAATCGTTTCATTGGGCACATGCGCGATTTCGCGCGCAATCAGCGCCTCGCCGACGGCGCGCGTATCGGGGGTTGCATAGTCGGTCAGATACTCCTTGAGCGTCATCAGCGCGTTGGGGTGGCAGAAGTTTTGAATCTGGCCGCTCTTGCAGAAGCTCATAAAGCGGTCGCCCGTGCGCCCCTCGCGGTAGCACGCCGTGCAGAAGCTGGGAATATAGCCGAGCGAAATGAGCCAGCGCACCACCTCGTCGAGCGTGCGCTTGTCGCTTACGTCAAACTGGGCGGAGTTTTCCTCCTCCGGCTCCTCTTCGCTATAGCCGCCGACGCTCGTCTTCGAGCCGCCGCTGATCTGCGAAACGCCGAGGTGGAGCACACGCTCGCGGCACGCCCTGCTCTCGCGCGTCGAGACGATCATGCCGGTATAGGGCACGGAAACGCGGATGCACGCGACGATTTTGGCAAACGTATCGTCGCTGATGCCGTTGTCAAACGCACTGGGGTCGATGTCGTCCGCCGCACAGATGCGCGGCACGCTGATGGTGTGGGGGCCGACGCCGTAGGTCGCCTCCAGATGCTCGGCGTGCATGAGCAGGCCGGCGAACTCATAGCGATAGCGCTCGAGCCCGAAGAGCACGCCAAGACCGACGTCGTCAATGCCGCCCTGCATGGCACGGTCCATCGCCTCGGTGTGGTAGGTATAATCGTGCTTGGGGCCGGTGGGGTGCAGCGCTTCGTAGCTTTCTTTATGATAAGTTTCCTGGAACAGGATATAGGTGCCGATGCCCGCTTCGTGCAGCTTACGATAGTTCTCCACCGTCGTCGCCGCGATGTTCACGTTGACACGGCGAATCGCGCCGTTTTTATGCTTGATGCCGTATATCGTCTGAATGCTTTCGAGGATATAGTCGATGGGGTTGTGCACCGGGTCTTCGCCCACCTCGAGCGCAAGGCGCTTGTGTCCCATGTCCTGCAGCGCGATGACCTCGCGCGCGATTTCCTCCTGCGTCAGCTTTTTGCGCGCGATGTGCTTGTTTTTCGCGTGGTAGGGACAGTACACACATCCGTTGACGCAGTAGTTTGACAGATAGAGCGGCGCGAACATGACGATGCGGTTTCCGTAAAAGTCCTGCTTGATCTGGTTTGCCAGCTCGTAAAGCTCTTGGTTTTTATCCTCGAGCTCGCAGTCGAGCAGCACGGCGGCCTCGCGGTGGCTTAGCCCCTTGCGCGCCCTCGCCTTGTCGAGAATGCTGCCGATCAGCTCTGCGTTGCGCTTGTTTGCCTCGGCATAAGACAGCGTGTCCAGAATTTCGTCGTGGCTGATGAACTCCTCGGCCTTCTGCGATTTCATGTTGTACATATACGGCTTCCTTTCTTATGGGTCAGAATTTCTTCCCCGTTAGCTTGTATGATTCATTCGGCGCGATAGTCGCCCCGCGCGGTGACGAGCTCGTAGCCGATGCCCTCCATGCGGCGCTGCAGGCAGGCGCGGCACTCGGCCGCCTCGTCGCCCGTGCAGATTTTATTGTCGTAGAGCAGATATTTGCCGCGCACGTCGGTCGGCGACAGGTTGGGCATCACGACGTTGCACCCCGCCTGCACGCCTTTTTCGCGCCCCAGCGGGTCGATGGTGCCAAGCGCCGTGGTGGCGGGCAGCAGCACGCGCGGCAGCAGCAGACGCACGATGCCGAGCAGGTAAAGCGTCAGCTCAAGCGTTCCTGCCGCATGGGTTGCGAACGGCGTGCTGTGGTGCGGGATAAACGGGCCGATGCCCACCATGTGGGGATCGAACTGCTTGAGGAACACGAGGTCGTCTACAATGCAGTCGTCCGTCTGCCCCGGTGAGCCGACCATCATGCCGCAGCCGACCTGAAAGCCGATGTCCTTGAGGTCGGAAAGGCACTGCATGCGGTGCTCAAGCGTCAGCGGCTCAGGGTGCAGCGTGCGGTAATGCGCGTCGTTTGCCGTTTCGTGGCGCAGCAGATAGCGGTTTGCGCCGCTGTCAAACAGCGCCTGATAGCTTTCGCGGCTGCGCTCGCCGAGCGAAAGCGTGATGGCGCAGTCGGGGTAACTCTGCCGGATGGCCGAGACAATGGCGCACAGGCGCTCGTCGGTAAAGTAGGGGTCCTCGCCGCCCTGCAGCACAAAGGTGCGAAAGCCCAGCTCATACCCGATGCGGCAGCAGTCTAAGATATCCTCGTCGCTCAGGCGATAGCGCACGGCGCCTGCGTTGCTTTTACGGATGCCACAGTAATAGCAGTCGTTTTTGCAGTAATTCGTGAACTCGATCAGCCCGCGGGTGTAGACCTCGCGCCCGTATACGGCGTGGCGTACCTCGCGGGCGCGGGCAAACAGATAATCCGCCGTTTGCCCGTCGCGTTCGTTTAGAAGCGCGGTGAACTCCGCGCGGCTCAGATTATGCTCACACTCCAGTTTGTCGATCAGCGCTTTCATTTCAGGTTTCATGCGTGGTCACCACATTGGAATAAGCGGTCTTGGCGCTGACACAGGGCAGGCGGCCGATCTTGCCCGACAGCGCGCTGATAACGTCCTGCGGCGCGTCGACGGCGATGCTGATGATGTTTAAACTGCGCTCGCGGTAGGGAATACCCATCCGCCCGATGATATATTGCCCGTATTCGTGCAGAATCTTATTGAGCGGCTCGGTGCTCTCGCGGTTTTCCACAATGATGCCGATGACGGCGATTCTCGTTTCCATAAGCCCTCCTAAAAATAAAAAATGCGCCCCGAAAGGCGCAGAAATCCCCCATAAGCATGGTTCGGTTCTCATTCGCCTTTCTCTCAGAAAAATACTTCAAGTCAGAGTGAATCTATGCAATTTTTCGTGCGTTGGTTTACTTTATCGCAAGAAATTCTCGCAACTCAGTGTATGTAAGCATCATATCATGCCACACGCATAAAATCAAGCAAATTTTTGTGTTAAGAAAAGGGGGATGCATTCGCATCCCCCTTCGACTATTTTAGGATAACTCGTGTACGAACATACCGGACAGCAGCTTCGGCTCAAACCAGGTGCTCTTGGGCGGCATGATCTCGCCCGCGTCGGCGATGGCAAACAGGTCTGCCATGCTCGTCGGGCACATGGCAAACGCCACGGCTGCGCCTTCCTTGACGCGGCGCTCCAGCTCCTTAAGGCCGCGGATGCCGCCGACGAAGTCGATGCGCTTGTCCTTGCGCGGGTCGCCGATGCCCAGAATGGGATGCAGCAGGTTGTTCTGCAGAATCGCCACGTCGAGCTGCGCCACAACGTCGTTTGCGTCAAACGTGCCGCTCTTGGCGCGCAGCAGATACCATGCGCCGCCCAGATACATGCCGAACGTGTGCTTTTCCTGCACGTCAGTCTTGCCCTGCGCGTCGTTGCCGAGCGCCGCGACGGGGGAAACGTCAAACTTCTCCGCCACCTTGTCCATAAACGCCTCGTTCGTCAGACCGTTGAGGTCGAGCACGACGCGGTTATAGTCCATGCAGTAGAGCTGCTCGTCGGGGAAGAGCACGGCGAGGAAGAAGTTAAATTCTTCGTCGCCTGTATAGTTCGGGTTCTGCGCGCGGCGCTTGCGGCCGATGCGCACGGCAGACGCCGAGCGGTGGTGTCCGTCCGCGATATAGAGCGAATCGGTCGCCTTGAACTCGCTTTCGAGCGTGGCGATATCATCGGGATTTGCGATGACCCAGACGGTCTGTTGCACGCCCTCAAACGAGAAGTCGAACAGGGGAGCCTGCTTCATCGCCTCGTCGACGATTTCGTTGACGCCGCGGCGCGCGCGGTAGGTGAGGAATACGACGCCGGTGTTCGCGTTGCAGAAGTCGACGTGGTTGCAGCGGTCTTCTTCCTTCTCGGCGCGGGTCAGCTCGTGCTTCTTGATGTTGTTGCTCATATAGTCGTCAATCGAGGCGCACGCGACGACACCCGTCTGGGCGCGGCCGTTCATCACCTGGCGCAGCACATAGAAGCAGGCTTTTTCCTCGCGCACCAGCGTGCCGTTTTTCAGCATGCCGTGCAGCGTTTCGGCCGCCTTCTCATACACGATCTGCGCATAGTGGTCGGTCTCGGGGGGCAGGTCGACCTCGGAACGGTCGACGTGCAGGTAGGAATAGGGGTTGCCCTTGACCATCTCGCAGGCTTCCTCATAGTTCATGACATCATAGGGATGCGAAGCGACGCGTGCGGCAAGCTCGGGCGTCGGGCGCACCGCCTTGAAGGGGCGGACGATTGCCATATTCGTTTCTCCTTTTTGTTCGGGTGGGGTTTACGCGAAGAACTTGGTGAGCAGCTCGACGAGCTCCTCGCCGATGCGGCCCTGCGCCTCTTTAGTCGAGCCGCCGATGTGCGGCGTCACGGACACCTTCGGGTGCTTGAGCAGACGCTCGTTCTTCGTCGGCTCCTCGGCAAATACGTCGAGCGCAGCGCCGGCCAGCTTGTCCGCGTCGAGCGCGTCACACAGCGCTTCCTCACAGATGAGGCCGCCGCGCGCGGTGTTGACGATGAACGCCGTCGGCTTCATCAGAGCAAGCTCGTTTGCCGTGATGACCGGCTTCTTGTCGGCCGGCATGGGAATGTGCAGGGAAACGAAGTCGGCGTTTTTCAGCACTTCTTCACGCGACATGGAGGTGTATTCGGCGGGCAGGCCGGGAATCTCGAAAATGTCGGTATAGACGACCTTCATGCCGAGGGCGACGGCGCGCTTCGCGATCTCCTGCGAGATGCGGCCCATGCCGATGAGGCCGAGCGTCTTGCCGCCCAGCTCGATGCCCTCATAATGCTTCTTGTTCCACTCGCCGTTGCGCATCGTGACGTTCGCAATCGAGATATAGCGCGCCATGGCGAACATATGGCCAAGCGCAAGCTCGGCGACCGACGCCGACGAGGCGCGCGGCGTGTTGCTTACCTTGATGCCGTTCTGTTCGGCGTATTCGACGTCGATGTTGTCCACACCGACACCGCCGCGCAGCACGAGCCTCAAACGGCCGCCCGCGACGGCTGCGTCAACGATCGGCTTGCGCACCTTGGTGGCCGAGCGGACGACAAGCGCGTCAAACTCCTTCACCTTTTCGGCAAGCTCCTCGGGCTCGTAAAACTTCTGTACAACCTCAAAGCCCTTGGCTTCAAGCGCCGCAACGGCGGAAGCTTCCATGCCGTCTGCTGCAAGAACTCTAATCATAGAAACGTACCTCTTTCTCTTACTTGTTTTCGGCTTCGAACTTCTTGAGGAAGTCGACCAGGGCGATTACGCCCTCCTTCGGCATCGCGTTATACGTCGAGGCGCGCAGACCGCCGACGCTCTTGTGGCCCTTCAGGTTGTCAAAGCCGGCCTTCTTCGTGGCGGCAACGACCTTCTCGTCCATCTCGGCCGAAGCGGTGACGAACGGAATGTTCATCAACGAGCGGTCTTCCTTGACGACGGCGCCCTTGAACATCGCGGAAGAATCGAGGAAGTCATAAAGCACGGCGGCCTTTTCTTCGTTGATCTTGTTCATCGCCTCGAGTCCGCCGATGTTCTTGAGGTACTTAAACACCTTGCCGCAGCAATAGATCGCCCAGCAGTTCGGCGTGTTGTACATCGAGCCTTCGTCGGCGTGGGTCTTATACTTCATATAAATCGGAGTCTTGGGGTCGAGATCGTCGCGGATCAGATCCTCACGAACGATGACGACCGTCATGCCGGCGGGGCCGACGTTCTTCTGCACGCCCGCCCAGATGAGGCCGTAGTCAGACACGTTGCACGGCTTCGAAAGGAACATGGACGACTGGTCGGACACGCGGACGGTTCCCTTCGTGTTGGGCAGCTTGTGGAAGGTCGTGCCATTGATCGTCTCGTTCTCGCAGATATAGACATAGTCGGCGTCTTCGGGGATGTCAAGGTTCGAGCAGTCGGGCACATAGGAGAACTTCTTGTCCTTGCTCGAGGCGACGACGGTTACTTCGCCGTATTTTCTCGCTTCCTCAATGGCCTTCTTCGACCACGCACCCGTTTCCACATAGCAGGCCTTACCGTTTTTCATCAGGTTCATCGGAACCATGGCAAACTGCAGCGTGCCGCCGCCCTGCACAAACAGAACCTTATAATTGTCGGGAATGCCCATCAGCTCGCGCAGGTCGGCCTCCGCCTCGTCGCAGATCTGCTGGAACACCTTCGAGCGGTGGCTCATCTCCATGACGCACATGCCGCTTCCGCGGTAGTTCATCATTTCGTCGCGGATTTCCTCCAGAACCGCCTCGGGCATCATCGCGGGGCCGGCGGAGAAATTAAAGCTGCGATCATACTTCATAACAGACTCCTCCTATTGTTATCAAAAATACTTCATTTTGCTTGTTTCTTGGTCAGATATAGTCTATCATTATTACAAAGAACAAGCAATATCTTATTTCACCATTTTTGCCGAATATGACGCGGCGCAATCGATCAATCCGATAAATTTTTGAGGTGTTCCTCTAAAACAGGCAAATTGTTTGTCGATTTAGCCAATTATCAAGATTCATTGCGGAAAGGGGTGTTCGGATGACGCAGGTATACGGCAGCGCGGCCGAGCTGATCGGCGCAACTCCGCTGCTTCGTCTCAAGCGGCTCGAGCAGGCGCACGGCTGCCGCGCCGCACTTTACGGCAAGCTGGAAAGCTATAACCCCGGCGGCAGCCTCAAAGACCGCGCCGCCCTTTTTATGCTGCGCGACGCGCTTTCGCGCGGCGTGCTGACCGAGGGAATGACGGTCGTCGAGGGGTCGGGCGGCAACGCGGGCGTGTCGATGGCGATGGCGTGTGCCGCGCTGGGTCTTAAATGTGTTATCGTTCTGCCCGACAATACGCCGCACGAACGGCGCGCTCTTATCGCGGCGTTTGGGGCGCGCATCGAAGAAACGCCTGCCGCACAGGGGCTTGCGCGCTGTGCCGAGCGAGCGCGGGAGCTGTGCTCTGCGTCGCCCTGCTTCCAGCCCTGCCAGTTTGAAAACGACGCCGCCTGCGAAGCGCACCGCCGCACCACTGCGCGCGAGATTCTCGACGCGCTGCCCGGCGGCATCGACTGCTTCGTAGCGGGCGTCGGCACGGGCGCATCGCTGACCGGTTGCGGCGAGGTGCTGAAAATGCACTTTCCGGATTGCCGCGTGATCGCCGTAGAGCCGGTCGATTCCCCCGTGCTGTCCGGCGGCTTTCCGGGCGGGCACGTGCTGCAGGGCATCGGCGCGGGCTTCGTGCCCCCCATCCTAAACACCTATATCATCGACGAAGTGATCCGCGCCCGCACGCCGGACAGCTTTGCTATGGCGCGTGAATGTGCGGCACGCGAGGGCGTCTTGTGCGGCATTTCGTCGGGCGCGGCGCTTTCCGCCGCCGTTTCGGTTGCGCAGCGGTATGAAAACACGGGCAAAACGGTCGTCGTGCTGCTGCCCGACAGCGGCGAGCGCTATCTTTCCGCAGGGCTTTACGGCTAGCGCCCGCAAAGGCGTTTCCTCTTGCCAATGAGGCACAAAATGGGTATAATGAAGGGTAACAAATATGAAATTACCTGAACGGAGCATGCTATGATTCAATTTGACGATATTCGCTACCAGCTCAACAACATCAAACCCCGCCTGGCCGAGCTTCGCGCCGCCCTCGACCTTGACCGCGCCGCCGCGGAAGTTGAGGAGCTTGAGCACAAGTCTTCCGAGGCCGGGTTTTGGGACGACCCTGAAAACAGCCAGAAGGTGATGCAGCGCAACAAACAGCTGAAAAGCAAGGCGGCGCGGTATGACACGCTGTGCTCGCACTATGACGATGTGCTCACCCTCATCGAAATGGCAGAGGAGGCGGGCGACGAAAGCCTGTTGTCCGAGGTGCAGAGTGGGTTTGACCACTTTATGGCCGAGCTGGAGCAGCAGACCTTAACCACCCTTTTGACGGGGGAATACGATAAAAACAACGCGCTTGTGTCGATTCACGCGGGCGCGGGCGGCACCGAAGCGCAGGACTGGGCGCAGATGCTGATGCGTATGTACACCCACTGGGCCGACTGGCGCGGACTGGCGTGGAAAATTCTCGACCTGCAGGATGGCGAGGAGGCGGGTATCAAAAACGTCGACCTCATGATTGAAGGCGAAAACGCCTTCGGCTATCTCAAGAGCGAGATGGGCGTACACCGTCTTGTACGCGTGTCGCCCTACGATTCGTCGGGCCGCCGCCACACGAGCTTTGCCGCCGTGGAGGTCATGCCGGAAATCACCGACGATGCCGATATTGAAATCAGCCCCGACGAGCTGAAGGTAGACACCTACCGCAGCGGCGGCGCAGGCGGCCAGCACGTCAACAAGACCGAGTCGGCCATCCGCATCACGCACATCCCGACGGGCGTCGTCGTCGCGTGCCAGAACGAGCGCTCGCAGCACCAAAACCGCGAGGTAGCGATGCGCATGCTCAGGTCGCGCCTCATGGAGATCAAAGAGCGCGAGCACCTCGACAAAATTTCAGACATCAAGGGCGTGCAGAAGGCCATCGAGTGGGGCAGCCAGATCCGCTCTTATGTGTTCATGCCGTATACGCTGGTCAAGGATCACCGCACCGGCTTTGAAAACGGCAACATTACCGCCGTGATGAACGGCGACCTGGATGGATTTATCAACGCCTACCTGCGCGCTTCGGCGACGGGGGTTTGGGCGAAGTAACGGACGCGAAAAGGGGAGCTTGCTCCCCTTTTTCAAATCCCCGGGAGGGGATGGGGTGCGTGTGGGAGCAGACGCTTCGCGCGAGACGATAGTCGCGCTCCCCGCAGGGGGGGTTACTTTTCCTCGTGGAAAAGTAACCAAAACACGCCACCGCGGCGTTTGCTTCCGCAAACCATCGCGTCGGAAAGGCCCTAAGATAACTGCTGAGGGAGGCACCGCGAGAAATCGCGGCGCCGTACTAACCAGGCGTCGCAGGCTCGGCGCCGTGGCAGACCCCGCCCTTCCTTGTGCCTAACCGTGCGTGTGGAAGATCAGAAACCCATCTTTGCGTCTCAGTCGGTCACGGCGCTTCACGCGCCGGGTTTTTGCCGTGGGGACTCCGTACGGGCTGATATTGTAGCTCAATCGGCGTGGTAGGTTTGCGGCAGCAAACCGCACGGCGGGCGTTTTTGGTTACTTTTTGCGCAAACAAAAAGTAACCCCACAGTGGGAAACGCGTAACTTTCGTCCCGCACGAAGTGCGTAACTTCGTCCAAAACCCACGCGAAGTGCGAAGCACCCCCCAACCCCCACATTTTGATCCGGGAGGAACGCCCATGATCTATCAAATCGGCAGCGAAGTCAAACGCATTTCGATCACTGACATTGATCCCGCCCGCATTACGGTCGGGCTTATTTCGTTTGATGCGCTGCGGAAGCACAGCGCAAGCCTCGGCTTTTCCGAAGCGACGGTGAACGAGTGCGAGAACGGACGCGACAGCTTCCGCTGCTCGGTCGACGTTTACGATGAATACAGCTTCGGTATCCTCAACGTGCTCGGGCCTGATGTGTTCGGCCCGCGCGACCGTCTGGCGTTTTATCTCAAGCGCAACCTGTTTCTGCTTGTGCGCGTCGTCGACGACGACAAGAGCACCAACGAGCTGTTCGAGCAGGCTATTCACCGATTCCGCAGCGCGGGCATCACGCTCGAAAAGCTGGTGTTCGGCGTGTTTGACCGCCTGATCGCAAACGACGGCAAGCGGCTGGAGGAGCTGGAGTTCGCCGTTTCGGCGCTGGAAGACGAGGTGGCCCGCGACGAAACCGACCGTGCGTTTATCAATGAATTTCTGCTGCTGCGCAAAAAGCTTTTGCTGCTGCGCAACTATTACGAGCAGCTGATCGACGTGGGCGAGGCGCTGCAGGAAAACGAAAATGATCTCTTTTGTGAGGAAAATTTGCGGTATTTCAAGATGTTTACCGACCGCGCACAGCGGCTGAGCGCAGGCGTGCAGTCGCTGCGCGACAACGCCGTTCAGGTGCGTGAGGCGTATCAGGCGGCGATGGATTTATATTTCAACCGCGTGATGAAGGTGTTTACCGTCGTGACCACGGTGTTTCTGCCGCTGACGCTCATCGCAGGCTGGTACGGCATGAACTTCGTGAACATGCCCGAGCTTAAGTGGCAATACGGTTATCCCGCCGTCATCGCACTGAGCGTCGCCGTTGTTGTGGCGTGCATCATCTTGTTTAAAAAGAAAAAGCTGCTGTGAACGCGCGTAAAAAGCCGCCCTTTGGGGCGGCTTTTCTTTACATTAACTGCGGCGGCGCCGTATTGCTTTCGTAAGGTTTCTTCTTATTCCGCTATCCGTTTTTCCGGATGATGAGAAATACGCTCGACTCATCGACTTCTCTCACCTCATAGGGATAGCCCGATGACTCTCCGATGCTCCGGAGATCGTCCGGCGAATGGGTAACAGCCCGAAAGCCGTCTTTGCAGACAATGACGCCGTCTTTGGTTTTATCGTAGTCGATTTCCCCCAAAAGACCTTTTTCGGCCTGCTCTTCGAACCACGCAAGGCGCCAGTTCCAAAAATGCTCGCTATAGCTACTGAAATAAGCGGTTCCGCCCGGCGACAGTGTATTCAATACCGCTTGAATCACGGCTGAATCGGCGCGCATGGCAGACAGCCCGTTTTGCAGACATAAAACTACGTCAAAGGGCTGTTCAAACTCCATCTTGTGCACATCCATGACGACCATAGCTGCGTTCGGGCAGTCTTTAAGATAGTTTTTGCCCAGCTCTACGCTGTCTTTCGAAATGTCGATGCCCACAATCTCGCCACAGTAAGGTGCAAGCTCCTTGACGATGCGGCCGTATCCGGCACCCAGCTCCAAAACGCGCTGCGCTTTGGCCAGCCGCTCCTTCACAAAGTCTATCTCTGCCTGCAAATACTGCCTGACGCGCGGAAGCGCGGTTTCGTATACCCGAACCATCTTCTGCGCGTTCAGCTTCTCGTCATAATAGTTTTTCATGCATCTCCTCCATCTAACTGCATTAACGCGGCTGCGCGGCCAGGAACCCGTAAAAATGGATGACATTCATGTCCTCCGGCATATCGAGCCCGTGCGAGCCGCAGCCGCCGTCGATCTCGTGGCAGCCGTGGTCGGGCAGAAAGCCGTAGCACACGTTGTGCGCCGCCCAGTGGACTTTGGCGGCCTCTACAAGCGCGGCGTAGTCGTCTATGTTGCGGCGCAGCTGCGCCATCGCTTCGTCCGACTCTGGCCCGAACTTATGCATCGTCGTATCGTAATTGCCGTTATATACGACGATGACGTCGTGCGCGTCGTTTCGCACCAGCTCATGCGCCTTGCGGTTGACCTCGTCGACCGTGTCGTAAATGTAATAGTCCATTTTCCGCTCGAGGAAAATCATCGAAATGCTGTCGCCCGCCGTGGACACAAGCGCAACGCGCTTGCCCGCCGCGAGTAGCGCGTCAAACAGCGTAGGCACGCGCAGCACCGGCTTTGTATAGCTTTGAATGCCATGGTCAATGGGCGCAAGCCCGGTATACATCGAGGCGAAGCACACCGGTGTGACCGACGGCATGACTGACATCATGGGCATCGCGAGGTCGGACACGCGCAGCGCCCCGTCAAACAGCGCGCCGTATTTTGCGTAAAGCCACAGGGCGACGGCGTCGGGATTATAGAGCAGCACACGGTCTGCGTTTTGCCCCTGAAAGCGCTCGCGCGCGAGTGCGCAGACTTCGCCGTTTTCCGGAGCGGTGTGCTTAACGGCGGGCAGACCCATAACTGCCGCAACCGTCGCGGCGACCGAAGCGATTCCGTTCATAATTCCTCCTGTCATGCGTAAAAGCCCTTAGGGCTTAATTAATGTGTTTTTCGGCGACATACGCGCCGAAAAACTCCGTAACCCGTCGATTTTTCAAAAATCGGCGAAACGCCGCGGCGCGGCGGCGGGGGTTAGCGAACCGCAGGCGAGCGCAAAGGGGGAGCTTGCCTCCCCCTTTGAAAGCCTTTACTCAAGCGCCATGTTGTTGATCTGCTCGACCTCGTCGGCCGTCAGCTTTCCGACGCGCCCGGCAAGCAGCCAGCGGTTGTTCTGCTCGTCGTGGATCAGCTTTTTGACGAGGCGGAAGCCCTCAATGCAGCCGGTGCGCGGCACATGGGTGCGCGGGCCGGTGCAGGGATGCGTCTTGTCGCCGATGGTGATGTGTCCGTCGTCCACATAGCAGAGCGGAAGATCGGCCGCGATGTCCTGCTTGACGCGCTCTTCAATATAGGGGAGGTCGACGTGCGGCTCGTCTCCCTCGAACGCGAGCACGAAGCCACGCTTGATGTCGTCATGCCGCGCGCGCAGCATCTCTCGTGCCGGGATATAACATTCGCAAAGATCTTCCGCAGTGTGCGCCATTTTGCGATAACGCATCGACTTGTAAACAGTATCGCAGATTTCCTGTGGCTGCGGGCCGAAAATGGTCGGCCGCGTGACGATGATCTCTTCGCCCAACCCGATCAGAAGGTCGGCGTTGCGCCCGAGCAGCGGGTAAAGCATGTCAAAATGCTCGACAATCACGCGCTTGCCGCGCGCGCACGCCTGCTGCACGGCTTCCGCGATGACGTGCGGCTGCGTGAAACCCAGCTCGAAGCGCATATCCACATGATAGGTATGCGGCGAATAAAAGCCACAGTCTTCGTCCTGCCCGAGCAGCGGCAGCGGGCGCACGTTGACGCCGTCGTCGTCGTTCGTCAGCTCAAGGCCGGGGAACATACCCTTGACGAGCATGCTTTTCCCCGAGCCGGCTTCGCCGAGCACACCGATGATGCGGTCAAACGGACTTAAGTGCAGCTGCGCAATCTGAATTCCGAGGTCAAACATGCGCGCCCGTCCGCGAGGTGCAAAATAAACGCTGTAAAGGTGGCTGTGAGTTCTGTCATAAAACGGCATGTTCTTTCCTCCATTTGTGGGTAAGATATTCGTACGTCGTGTCGGGGACAAGCGGGCGCAGGCCTTCATATTCGCCGGCGAGCAGCAGCGCGCGCACGCGGCTTGCGCTGATGGGTTCTCCGTTTTGCTCAATGCGCGGCAGCTCGATGACCTCGATGCCGCGCGGCGGCAGATAGTCGTGCATCGCGGCGTTATACGAGGCGGTGACGGCGCAGTTTGGCTCGGTGCCGACGAAGCGGCGCGTGATGGCAAGCTCGCGCGCGAACACACCGGAAAACACCGCAAGGTCAAGCGCAAGCTGCATACGCGGCGCGCGCGCTTTGTCCTTGATGAAATAGGTGGGGAACGTGGCCTGCGAAATCATATAGTCGCCCGTGGGGCAGACATGCACGTTCGCAAGGTCGCGCGTACCCGCGCGCACCAGCTCCATACGGTCAGCCGCGGGGAAAAAGCTGCGGTCTTCGGACAGCACGAACACATAAAGCGTGTCGCACGCACGTGCCGCGCTTTCGATGAGATAGCGGTGTCCGAGCGTAAACGGATTGCAGTTGACGACGACTGCGCCGATGATTCCCGCGGCATCCGGCGCGCGCAGGG